>NZ_VIAE01000010.1 GCF_007821455.1 Candidatus Phytoplasma pini | reverse complement strand
TTTTAGATAAAATTGCTTTGCTTTTAATCGAACAAGAAACAATTACTTTTGATGAAATAAAAAAAATAGAACATCTCAATGAAACCAAAGAATAAGAGGGAAAATTATGAAAATTGAAGATTTATTTCAAAAAGCCAAAAAATGGAATAAAAATCTGAAAAAAAATTCTAAAGAATATATTTATGCTTCGGAAATTTCAACTATTATGGATTTTAATCCTTATAAAAATCCTAAACAAATTACTATTCAAAAACTTTTTTTTAATAATGAATATAATGAATTTCATAATAAAAATAAAGATTTTTATAATAAATACACTAAACATGGTAACGAAACAGAACCTATTGCAAGAAATTGTTTTGAAAAACAAATGAAATTAACTTTTCCTCCTTTCACTTTTGTTGATAATCAAACTCATATTTTTAAAAGTTTTTTAGATGGTTATAATATAGAAACCAATACTATTTTAGAAATAAAATGTCCTTATATTCAATCAAATGATAATGTTTCTCATGAATGGGATGATTTTTTTAATGAAGGAAATATTCCTAAACGCTATTATACTCAGATTCAATGTGAACTTTATTGTTCGCAAGCTAAATTTGCTTATTTTTTTGTTTATTTTAATGAAAAACATAATTTACCTAAAAAAGTTATTCCTAGTAAAAAATTTATTCATAAAATAATTAAACGCGGGGAGGAATATTTAGAATTTTTATCAAATGCAAAAAAAGAATTAGAAGAATCAACTTATTTAAAACTTATTTGTAAAATGTAAAAATAAAAATATTAAAGAAGAAAATGATGAGGTTCATTTCTAAGTATTAAATAAAATGAAAAACAAAAAATTATCAAATTTACAAAAAAAATTTATTAATGACATTTTTTTTAAATTTAAAAAGAATAAAAGTGTTTTAGGTATTGCTCCAACTGGAGTTGGTAAAACTTTAATGTTTTCTATTATTATAAAAAAATTTTTAGAAGAAAATAAAATTAAAAAAATCTTAGTCATTTCTAATAGAGATATTATTAATAAACAAAATAAAGAAGTTTTTGAAAAAGAAACTAATTTTAAAATTAGCACATGTTTACATGATTGCAAAATAAAAGAAACCAATAAACAAGTTATATTCGGTATGATTCAAACTATAAAAAATGATTTATCAAAAATTCAAAATATTATTGATAATTTAAAAAATAAAAATAATGATTTAAAAATTTTAGGATTAACCGCAACTCCCAAAAGAAGTGATGGAAAAAGTCTTAAAAATATATTTAAAACTAATGTAGCAATTAATATTTTAGATGCAATTAGTGAAAATCATTTAGTTAATCTTTCAAAAGACAAAGCTATCGTTGTTGAACTAACTCTTAATGAAGAAGAAAAAAAATTTTATAATTCTTCTTTAAATAATGATTCATCTATAAAACTTTCTTCTTTAGTTAACACTTGTAAAATTAACAAAGATATTGTTCATAAATATAAACAATATTGTTTAGAACGTCCAACTATTATTTTTTGTGTAAATGTTAATCATGTAAAAACACTTGAAAGTTTTTTTAAAAAAGAAAATATTGAAGTTGTTTCGGTAATTTATAAAGATACTCATTCTGAAAAATTAAAAAAACTAAATGATTTTAAAAAAGGTATTTATAAAGTTTTAATTAATTGTAACATTTGTATTGAAGGTTATGATAATCCTTTTATTTCTTGTATTATTGTTTTACGTCCTGCACATTCACATTTAACTTTTTATCAAATGCTAGGACGTGGGTTACGTAATCCTTCTTATAATAATCAAGAAGAAATAAAAAAGAAAAAAGATTGTTTATTAATTGTTTGTGGTTATAAAGATACTATAAAAAAACATTTAGAAAATATTTTTAATGACAAAACATATAAAAAAAAGAAGATTATTTAACTTTATATAAAAAAATTTTAAAAAAATTATCATTAATTTATGGTAAAGAAATTATCGAAAAAGATTTTTATAAAATTTATGAAGGTCAAAAAGATGAAAACAAAAAAGACAAAAATAAAACATTTTTATTAATAAATAAAAAAGATGAAGACAAAAAAGAAAAATTTAAGAAAAAATTTGAAGAAGTATATCGTCAAGAAATAATAAAAATTTTAAAAAAAATTTCAACATATTCTAAAGTTGAACTTATTCCTTCTAACGAAAACGAAAATGATGAAATTCATGAAAAAAAACATGTAACAACAAATTTAAAAAATTCAGAAATTAATATTAAATTTGAAAATTTAGAAACTTTATTAGAAAAATTTCCATTATCCTGGATTAAATTTTCATTTAAAAAAAATAGAAAAGAAGAATTTCATTTATAATTTAACAAGTAATTTAAATAAGGAAGAAAACGATTATGTTTATTTATTTTTTATTGCTTCAATAAAGAAACATTTTTTATTTTCGACACTAAAGTTAAATATAATTATCAAATTTTAATTATAGAAAAAGACATTTACAAAATCTTTGATAAAATTCAAAAATTAAATTCATTTCTTTTAGATTTAAAAATTGAAAAAGAATATGTTTTTAATAACAAAAAAAGGCAGTTCTAAACAAATTGAATATTTAAAAAAATTAATTTCTAAAACTTATAAAATTAACGAAAAAATAAAAGAAAATATTTCTGAATTATCAAGAATAGAAATTAGTTTTTGGATTGAAATGTTTCAATTTTTAGAAAACAATAATATTCAAAAGACTTTAGGTTATTCAAGCCTTTACGAAAAAGAAATGGATAAATTTTATATAATTAAAAAAAAAAAATAACTGAATATTATTAATATTTTAAAAAAATTAATAAAAAACAAAATAGTTCAAGAAATTAAATATATTCAAAATAATTTAAACAATGAAAAAAATTAATTTAATTGATGAATATTACATATAATAATAATAAATTAATAAAAACTACTAATACATTATATTTTGTAACATGAAAGAGATTATAAAACATTATGATTGAATAATTAATTAAGTGTAATAAATTAATAAAATTAAATCAAAAAATGAAAATGAAAAATTAGAAAAAGAAAAATAAAAATTATCAACTAGTTTATAATTTTGATAAATTAATAAACAACTTTGTTGTAAAAATATTTTTCTTGTTTTAATTTGACTTTATTTTTATCTTTCTACTGGTTCCATTTTACTGGAGCACAATCACCGACTAACACGGTTGCTCTGAAATCCGTATGATGAGCAACTTGCTTATACGGTTTGGAGTGGGGCTAATTTTGTAATAAAAGGTCAGATATAAATCTAACTCATAAACGCATTTTAAAGTGAAATCTTTTTAAAAATTTTAAAAATTATTCTATTTTAGGTTTATATAAAGAATTTATTTTTAATTTTTATCTAGTTTTTTTGCAATATAATTAAATATTAAATTAATTATTTGAACTAATAAAAAAATAAGTAAAGTGGGAACCCAAATTAAATCGATATTATTAATTTCTTGATTATCAAGATTAAACTGAGCTTGATAACCATAATTATAAGTAATAGAAAAAATACCGTTTACACCTATCATAGGTAAAACATTTGAATATGCTAAACTAGAAATAAAAAGAGAATTTAATTTTAAAATTAGAGGTGATCTAGCTTCTTTAAGTAAAAAAAGTATTACAAATTGTTTTTTGTTAGCGCCTAAAGTATAAGCAGTTTTATATAGTTCTTGATTTAATTGTAAAAATAATTGTTCACAATTACGAGCAAAAATAATAGTAAGTATTAAAGTTAAACAAATTAATCCCGCTTTAAAACCATAATAAATTTCGAAATAAGGTCCTAAAAATAATGAAATAATTAAAATAACTAATAATAAATATGGAATAGAAATAAAAACATTAATAATACCATTGAAAAAAAAATATTTTTTTTTATTGTTATTTAACCTCAGTAGATATAGATAAACTCCTAAACTTAAACCTGCAAAAAAAGCACAAAAACAAGAAGAAAAAGTAATCTTACAAGTATCCCAAAAAGCATTGAGAAATAAAAAAGAGGTTTCTTTCTTAATGCTGTTATAAATAGGTTCCCGACAAAAAATAACTAAATAAATTTTTCTAAAAAAATTAGAAACAATATTCACAAAATTTTTTAATCGTTGTTGAAATATGAATTGATGTTTTTAGTAACTTGTGTTATCAATGATGAATCAATTTTAAACAAAAAATTTTCATTCTTTTGGAAAAAAGGTTGTATTAAAGATTCATTTTGTAAAAATTCTTTTATTTTTTCTAAAACTTTTTTATTATCTTCGCTATTTTCTTTTTTTGCAATTAAAGAAATGCAAAAAGCCCAAATAGGATCGTTAGGACTAGCTGGTAATTCTAAAGTTTTAATTATTTCTATGTTTTGACCTATATTAGATATTCCTGTTGTTGCTGGATAACTAATAAAAACATCGTATGAATTATCTCCTCGAAATTTGTTAAAAATTTCATTAGTTTGTGTACCTTCGTCAACGAAATTAATTTTTTTTTCATCTATTTCAAAATCACCCGTTGTTAAATTAAATAATTTATCTTTTGATAAACCATCATCTTTTTCAACAGTTTTTCTTTGAATCAACTTTAATTGTTCTAAAAAACGTAATGTTAGAGTTTTTTGAGATTTTTCTCCAAGGATTAATATTTTTAATGGTTTATCAGGGTTTTCATTATTTTGAATCTTATCTATTTTATCCTGAATTTTGTTAATAGTATTTGGATCTTTTCTTCCAAACATGCTAAATTTAGCAAAATAAAAAGGTAACAAAACTTCAATTTTCTCTGATGATTGTATGTCTCTTAATCTATTTGATGCCCAAGGTAAATGACAATCTAATTCAGCAATAGTTTCCTTATCTTTTAATAATAAATTTAAACTTCCTTCATAATTGTTATTATTTGCTACTATTTCTAATTTAATATTTTTCATTTGCTTTTCTAATTCGGGTTTAATAACTTGGTTCAAAAAAAAAGGCAAAGTAGGCAAAGCAGTAGATAATTTCTTGTTTTCTTTTGGGCTATTTGTTAAATCTTGATTTGTATTTTTCTGATAAAGATAATATATTATTATTATTGATGTTAAAGCGATTAAAATTGATAAAAATGTAATATTAAATTTTTTTTGATTCATTATAATTGATTTTAAAAACCTTTCTTTTTTATTATTAATTTGATTTTTTCGAACATTTTTTCATTAAAAAAAATCATCATACGAAACATTTCGAAAATCATAAGAAGGAACAAAAGAAATTTTTTTTTTTATTTCTCCTTGTTGCAAAAAAGCTATCTTATTGCATAAAGTTTTAATAACATAAATATCGTGAGAAATAATAACAATAGTAGTTTTGAATATTTTATTAATTTTCCAAAGTAATTTTAAAATATTTTTACCATTTATTTGATCTAAAGCAGAAGTAGGTTCATCACAAAAAATGATTTTAGGTTGATAAACTAATGCCCTGGCAATAGCTACTTTTTGTTTTTGGCCTCCAGACAAATTTTTAGGAAAAGTATTAATTAAATGATTTAATTCTAAAAAATTTATAATTTTTAAAACTTTTTCTTCAATTTCTTTCGAATTTTTTTTTCTAATTTTTAAAGGTAAAGCGATATTTTGAAATACATTTAAGTTTGTTAAAAGATTTAAATTTTGAAAAATAGTAGCGCTTTCTAATAAATCAAAATTTTTATTAATAATTGTTTTTGGATTAGGATCAGGAAGAACAATACCATTCATTATATTTAATAAAGTTGTTTTGCCAGAACCTGTATGTCCTAATAAACCAAAAATATCTTTTTTTTGAATTTCTATATGAATATTTTTTAAACCAAATATTGGTTTTTTATTGTAATAAAAAGTTTTATAAAGATGATTTATTTTTAACATATATATTTTTTTATTTATTCGATTTCAAGAAGAATTAAAAATATTATCTTTATTATCAAATTATTTTCAAGAATTTTTCTTTTTTTGATAAAAAATTTTTTTAAAATAAATATTAATTATTATTTGTCCATTTTATTTACCAAAAAAATATTATAGATTTTATAATATTTTTTATAATAAAAATAAATTTCCAAAATTTTAATATTTAAAAATAAAAACAAATATAAATATTAAATTTATATTAAATAATTTTTTTAATTGTTGTTTGCTTCTTCTTTTTTTTCTTCAAATTCTAAAGGTTTTTCTTCAACTGTTTGGTTTTCTAAATTTTCTTTTTCGACTTTTTCTTGAAAAGAACTCTTGATAGCAGTTTCTAACATATTTCTTGTTTCATGATTAATCGGATGTGCTATATCTAAATAAATCCCCTTAGAATTTTTATTACTGCTTGGCATAGCAATAAAAAGTCCTTTTTGCCCCTGAATAATTTTAATAAGGTGAATGACAAAACAATTATCAAGAGTAACAGAAGCAATGGCTTTTAATCTACTTTTGCCTTTGCATAAACGAATGCTTACGTTAGTAATTTGCATTTTAATATATTTTTTCTCCTTTTGTGATTTTTTATTTATTTTTTAAATTAATTTTGTATTTTATTAATAATATCTAATATTAATCAATTTATCTACATATTCATATTTATATAATTATTTTATCATATTTATTTTTTAATAACATTTATATTGTATTTAACATTATTTAATTTTCGTTAAAATATAATCTCTTTATAATTTTTTTTTAAATTGAAAAAAATTATAAAACAAAAAAGCTATTTTTTGAAATCGCAAAGTATCTATTTGTTCTGCTCTTATATTTATATTAATTTGGTATTTTTGAAAAAAAAATAAAAGTTTTTCTTTTGAAACGCAAAAATAAATACTTAAATTATTAATTAATGTTTTTCTTTTTTGTTTAAAAGACGCTTTAACAAATGTATAAAATTCATTTTGTAAAAAATCTTTTTTTGCTTTTTCGAAACATATTTTTGTAAATTTCAAAACCATTCCATCTACTTTTGGCTTAGGATAGAACATATCTTTTTTTACTAATTTTATTTTTTCAATTTTAGTTAATGATTGCATTATCACACTTAAAGAACCATAATTTTTTTTACATTCTGTAGATAAAATACGTAATGCAACTTCTTTTTGTATTAAAACAGTAAAAATTTTTATTTTGTTTAAAAATAAAATTTTCGATAATAAAACAGTTGTTAGATAATAAGGTAAGTTTCCGATTAATACGATATCTTCTTCTTCAGGAAAAAAATGTTTAAAATCTTTTTCTAAATCTCTATTTAAAACATCAGTATAAATGATATTAATTTTATCAGAATAATTATCAAAAATTAAAAAAGGTTTTAAAAAAATATCTATTTCGTAGGCTAAAACTTTTTTAGCTTGTGGTAATATAAAATTTGTTAAAGAACCCTTCCCTGGACCTATTTCTACTACATTTTTATTTTTTAAATTAGTTTTATCGACAATCATTTTTAATAAATGAAGATCATTTAAAAAATTTTGACCATATTTTTTTTTAATGACATGCTTATTTTTCATTATTTATTTTGGATTTAATCATTATCTTTTTATTTAAAAATTTTTTTATTTCATCATTTCTATAAAAAATTTTTTTATTTTGCTTATTTTTTTGTTCATCTAAAAAACATTTAATTATAAATGATTCTTCACTTAAAT
Organism: Candidatus Phytoplasma pini; assembly: GCF_007821455.1. Lineage (GTDB taxonomy): Bacteria > Bacillota_I > Bacilli_A > Acholeplasmatales > Acholeplasmataceae > Phytoplasma > Phytoplasma pini. Next base: position 10,930 of record NZ_VIAE01000010.1, on the reverse strand, counting down.
GTTTTATTTGATTATCCGCACTTCTTATTGAAATACATTTTGTATCTTGATTTTTTGTATCTTGATTTTCTTGATACGCTATGAAATGAGATTTTTTAGGATCATCTAAAAAAAAATAATAATTATAATTTTTTTCTTTTTCTTCAATTTTGTTTTCATGAAGAAAATTATCATCTTTTTCGGAATTATAATCCAAAAAATTCCAAATTTTACGATTTAAAAAATCTTTACATAAATTTGATAAAATTTCATCATTTTCTTCTTGTAAATGAATAATTAAACTATTAGCATAAAAATCATCTAATTTTAAATAATTATTGATATTCACCTCTTTTGAATAAATATCTTTTGGAATTGTTTTGAGATGATTCAAAATATTACCAAAATTAAAATCGTATTTTTTTTCTATTAAGTCAAATATTCTTTCGAAAATTTTTTCTATAATAACTGAATAACCTATAATTTTACGATGATTGTATACTTGTTCGTACATATGATAACGACTGATAATATAATTTTCTATGGATTTAATACCACTATACTTATGAACAATTTGTAATTTTTTTTGATTATTTTGTTCAATACTTATATTCCTAATTAATCGATCTGTTTCGATATGACCATAACTAACTCCTGTAAAAAAAGCATCTCTTTTTAAATAATCTAATCGATCAAAATCTAGTTGACTTGATAAAATTTCTTCTATTATTTTAAATTTATAATTTTTGCTTTTTTTGGAGATTATATCGGCTAAATCTTTTTGAAATCTTTCATTTTCTATCTTGTTTAAAATAGAAGTAATTTCTACATTATTTTGAATAATTTTAGCACTCATCTCTACATGATTAATGTTAGGAAAAATGTTTTCAAAAATATGTGAATAAAAACCGTGTCCTATATCATGTAATAAAGCAGCTGTCATTAAAAGTAATTTCTCATAAGTGCCAAAAATTCTTTCTTCTTTGAAAAGTTCATGATTATTTTCTAAAAATCTTCTAGATAATTCATAAACACCTAAACTATGCATAAAACGTGAATGTTCGCTACTACCAAAAACAATATTAACACAACTTAATTGTCTTATTCTTCTTAGCCTTTGAAAAACTTCCGTATTTATTAATTCTTTTAAAAAAGAATAATCAAAATAAATATAACCATAAATAGGATCGTTAAAAACTTCTTTTTTTAAAATTTTATTGTCTTTGTTTCTTAATATATTACTAAGTGTTTCTTCTTTATAATCGAAAAAATCATAATAATAATTATTATCATCATGATTTATTTTCATTTTCGAATTCCCTATGACTTTCATTTTTTTTGATATAAAATATCAACATTATAAATTCAAAAAATTATTTAAAATTAAAATTATTCAAATTTTAATTCTTATCTATTTTTAAATTAAAAACTTTGAATGAACTAAATTTTTTAATTTTTTTTGTTGGAAATGGCTTGTTGAATAATTTGTAATAATAGTTGCCAAGGAAGACTAGCACAAGCAAATTTACTTGGAAAATTTTTGATAACTTCAAAAATTTGCAATTCTTCTTCTAAAAGTTCTTTTTTAAATTTTGTACCTTGTAACATATTTACAAAATTAATAATTTTATTTTGTAGCTTAATAAAAGGAATTTTTTTAACATAAAGAGACATTAAAGAAATAGAAGATATTAAAATAGCACAGCCTTCAACTTCATATTTAATATCAAAAATTAAATCATTATCAATACAAACTTGAAGAGTGATACGATCATCTCCACAGTTTATAATTTCATTTTCTTTTATAAAACATTTTTCATTATCATTTTTTCTTAATCCTTTGTTTAAAGGATTGCGATAGTGTTTCATAATTAATGAATGATATAATTCATTTTTCTTCATATTAAAAAAATAATATACCATTATAAATACAAACCATCCTTTAATTCCTTTAATTGTAAAATTTAGTACAATTATAAATTCTAAAGGTTTTTCTTCAACTGTTTGGTTTTCTAAATTTTCTTTTTCGACTTTTTCTTGAAAAGAACTCTTGATAGCAGTTTCTAACATATTTCTTGTTTCATGATTAATCGGATGTGCTATATCTAAATAAATCCCCTTAGAATTTTTATTACTGCTTGGCATAGCAATAAAAAGTCCTTTTTGCCCCTGAATAATTTTAATAAGGTGAATGACAAAACAATTATCAAGAGTAACAGAAGCAATGGCTTTTAATCTACTTTTGCCTTTGCATAAACGAATGCTTACGTTAGTAATTTGCATTTTAATATATTTTTTCTCCTTTTGTGATTTTTTATTTATTTTTTAAATTAATTTTGTATTTTATTAATAATATCTAATATTAATCAATTTATCTACATATTCATATTTATATAATTATTTTATCATATTTATTTTTTAATAACATTTATATTGTATTTAACATTATTTAATTTTCGTTAAAATATAATCTCTTTATAATTTTTTTTTAAATTGAAAAAAATTATAAAACAAAAAAGCTATTTTTTGAAATCGCAAAGTATCTATTTGTTCTGCTCTTATATTTATATTAATTTGGTATTTTTGAAAAAAAAATAAAAGTTTTTCTTTTGAAACGCAAAAATAAATACTTAAATTATTAATTAATGTTTTTCTTTTTTGTTTAAAAGACGCTTTAACAAATGTATAAAATTCATTTTGTAAAAAATCTTTTTTTGCTTTTTCGAAACATATTTTTGTAAATTTCAAAACCATTCCATCTACTTTTGGCTTAGGATAGAACATATCTTTTTTTACTAATTTTATTTTTTCAATTTTAGTTAATGATTGCATTATCACACTTAAAGAACCATAATTTTTTTTACATTCTGTAGATAAAATACGTAATGCAACTTCTTTTTGTATTAAAACAGTAAAAATTTTTATTTTGTTTAAAAATAAAATTTTCGATAATAAAACAGTTGTTAGATAATAAGGTAAGTTTCCGATTAATACGATATCTTCTTCTTCAGGAAAAAAATGTTTAAAATCTTTTTCTAAATCTCTATTTAAAACATCAGTATAAATGATATTAATTTTATCAGAATAATTATCAAAAATTAAAAAAGGTTTTAAAAAAATATCTATTTCGTAGGCTAAAACTTTTTTAGCTTGTGGTAATATAAAATTTGTTAAAGAACCCTTCCCTGGACCTATTTCTACTACATTTTTATTTTTTAAATTAGTTTTATCGACAATCATTTTTAATAAATGAAGATCATTTAAAAAATTTTGACCATATTTTTTTTTAATGACATGCTTATTTTTCATTATTTATTTTGGATTTAATCATTATCTTTTTATTTAAAAATTTTTTTATTTCATCATTTCTATAAAAAATTTTTTTATTTTGCTTATTTTTTTGTTCATCTAAAAAACATTTAATTATAAATGATTCTTCACTTAAATGTTTTATTTGATTATCCGCACTTCTTATTGAAATACATTTTGTATCTTGATTTTTTGTATCTTGATTTTCTTGATACGCTATGAAATGAGATTTTTTAGGATCATCTAAAAAAAAATAATAATTATAATTTTTTTCTTTTTCTTCAATTTTGTTTTCATGAAGAAAATTATCATCTTTTTCGGAATTATAATCCAAAAAATTCCAAATTTTACGATTTAAAAAATCTTTACATAAATTTGATAAAATTTCATCATTTTCTTCTTGTAAATGAATAATTAAACTATTAGCATAAAAATCATCTAATTTTAAATAATTATTGATATTCACCTCTTTTGAATAAATATCTTTTGGAATTGTTTTGAGATGATTCAAAATATTACCAAAATTAAAATCGTATTTTTTTTCTATTAAGTCAAATATTCTTTCGAAAATTTTTTCTATAATAACTGAATAACCTATAATTTTACGATGATTGTATACTTGTTCGTACATATGATAACGACTGATAATATAATTTTCTATGGATTTAATACCACTATACTTATGAACAATTTGTAATTTTTTTTGATTATTTTGTTCAATACTTATATTCCTAATTAATCGATCTGTTTCGATATGACCATAACTAACTCCTGTAAAAAAAGCATCTCTTTTTAAATAATCTAATCGATCAAAATCTAGTTGACTTGATAAAATTTCTTCTATTATTTTAAATTTATAATTTTTGCTTTTTTTGGAGATTATATCGGCTAAATCTTTTTGAAATCTTTCATTTTCTATCTTGTTTAAAATAGAAGTAATTTCTACATTATTTTGAATAATTTTAGCACTCATCTCTACATGATTAATGTTAGGAAAAATGTTTTCAAAAATATGTGAATAAAAACCGTGTCCTATATCATGTAATAAAGCAGCTGTCATTAAAAGTAATTTCTCATAAGTGCCAAAAATTCTTTCTTCTTTGAAAAGTTCATGATTATTTTCTAAAAATCTTCTAGATAATTCATAAACACCTAAACTATGCATAAAACGTGAATGTTCGCTACTACCAAAAACAATATTAACACAACTTAATTGTCTTATTCTTCTTAGCCTTTGAAAAACTTCCGTATTTATTAATTCTTTTAAAAAAGAATAATCAAAATAAATATAACCATAAATAGGATCGTTAAAAACTTCTTTTTTTAAAATTTTATTGTCTTTGTTTCTTAATATATTACTAAGTGTTTCTTCTTTATAATCGAAAAAATCATAATAATAATTATTATCATCATGATTTATTTTCATTTTCGAATTCCCTATGACTTTCATTTTTTTTGATATAAAATATCAACATTATAAATTCAAAAAATTATTTAAAATTAAAATTATTCAAATTTTAATTCTTATCTATTTTTAAATTAAAAACTTTGAATGAACTAAATTTTTTAATTTTTTTTGTTGGAAATGGCTTGTTGAATAATTTGTAATAATAGTTGCCAAGGAAGACTAGCACAAGCAAATTTACTTGGAAAATTTTTGATAACTTCAAAAATTTGCAATTCTTCTTCTAAAAGTTCTTTTTTAAATTTTGTACCTTGTAACATATTTACAAAATTAATAATTTTATTTTGTAGCTTAATAAAAGGAATTTTTTTAACATAAAGAGACATTAAAGAAATAGAAGATATTAAAATAGCACAGCCTTCAACTTCATATTTAATATCAAAAATTAAATCATTATCAATACAAACTTGAAGAGTGATACGATCATCTCCACAGTTTATAATTTCATTTTCTTTTATAAAACATTTTTCATTATCATTTTTTCTTAATCCTTTGTTTAAAGGATTGCGATAGTGTTTCATAATTAATGAATGATATAATTCATTTTTCTTCATATTAAAAAAATAATATACCATTATAAATACAAACCATCCTTTAATTCCTTTAATTGTAAAATTTAGTACAATTATATTTTATTTTAGAATATCTTCTTATTATTGATTTTTATTTAAACTTAATAAAGCATGTATTTTATTTTTTTTAGTTAAAATAATATACTTATCATAGTATAAAAAATCATCAGCAGTTAATTCAAGATTCATGTTATTAATAGTTTGATTAAAAATTTTAATTGAACCTAATTGAATTAATCTTTTAGCTTCTTTTTTTGAATCAGCTAATTGAGATAGCACTAAAGCGTCTATTAAATTAATTTTTTCTTTTATTTCAACTGTGACTAAATATTTACTTAATAAAACAAAATCTTTTAAACTAATGTTTTGTTTTTTTTGAATAAATAAAATTTCTTTTACTTTTAAACATTCTTGAAAAATCTTTTCACCATGCAAAAAAGAAACAATACTCTGAGATAATGCTTGTTGAGCTTTTCTTTTGCGAGGTTCTTTTTGAGTTAATAAATATAATTCTTCAATTTTGTCTTTTTCTAATAAAGTTAAAATTTTTAAAAAATGAATAACAGAACTGTCTTCAATATTTAAAAAATATTGATAAATTTGGTAAGGACTAGTTAATTCAGCATCTAACCACAATGCATTATTTTCGCTTTTACCAAACTTAATTCCCTTACTGTCTAATAAAAGTGGTATACTCATGCCGCAAACTATTTTTCTTTTGTTCGAAAATTCCATTTTACGGATTAATTCTAAACCACTTGTGATATTGCCCCATTGGTCAGAACCGCCTATTTGTAATTGTACATTATGATTTTTGTATAATTGGTGAAAATCTAAAGATTGTAAAATCATATAAGAAAATTCAGTATAAGAAATTCCTATGTTTAAACGTTTGGCTATTTTTTCTTTAGAAATCATATAATTAACATTGAAAAGTTTTCCGTATTTTCTAAAAAAACTAATAAGATCGATTTGCGATATCCAATCATAATTATTTACAAATTTGATTTTTTCAGAAGGTAAAAATTTTTTTAATTGTTCTTGAATTTTCTTACAATTATAATTATTTTTTTCCGATGTTAATAAAGTTCTTTCTTTTGTTTCTTTAGGATCTCCAATTAAACCAGTTGCTTGTCCTATTAAAATAATAGGAAAATGCCCTTTTTTTTGAAATAATAAAATAATTATGATTTGTACTAAATGCCCTATAGTTAAAGAACTAGCAGTAGGATCGAACCCACAATAAAAAAATATTTTTTCATTTTCTAATAGTTGTTCTAATTTTTTTTCGTCATTACAATCTTTAATAGCATCACGCCATTTTAATTCTTGAAATAAAGACATTATATAATTTATCTTAACCCTTTGTATAATTATTCGAAATAAGGAAATAGTATTTCTAAAATAATAATTCCTTTATTCTTTTTGTAATTGATAAAAAAACAGAAGATATTTAATAAGTCTATTATCTTCTTGATTTGATTAATAAAATAAAATTATCTTTTTTCTTTAATTTTAATTGTTTTATCTGATAATTTACGAACGTAATGAATTTTAGAACGACGCACTATACCACGACGTAACACTTCAATTTTTTCATATAAAGGAGAATGCAAAGGAAAAATACGTTCTACACCTACACCAGAATAATTTTTTCGAACTGTAAAGGTAGCTGAAATATTATTGCCTTTTTTACGACCGATTACTAATCCTTCAAATGTTTGAATTCTTTTTTTATTGCCTTCTTCTATTTTTATAAAAACTCTTATTGTATCGCCTGTTTTAAATTCAGTAATATTTCGAAGATTATCATTATGAACTGCATTCATTAATTCTTTATTTGTAATATTCATTATTTTATATTTCCTTTTCTTCAATATTGTTTTATCTTTTTTTATTGTTTTTATTATAAACTTGAAGATCATCCTAATATTAAGATATAAAAATATAAATATAATCTTATTATTTTATATTTTTATATCTTAATATAGGTTATTAATTATTATTAAAATTTATATAGAGTTTTTTTTATTCTAAATTTTCTTTTTTTATTTGTTTTAAGATTTTTTTATTTTTTTCATCCAATTTTAATTTTTTAAAAAGATCTGGTCTTTTTAAAAAAGTATTTTTTAAACTTTCTTTTTTTCGCCATTCTAATATTTTTTGATGATTTCCTGATAAAAGTATTTCTGGTATTTTATGTTTTTTATAATTTTGTGGTTTAGTATATTGGGGATATTTTAATAAATTATTTTGTAAAGAATCTTTTAAATAAGATTCTTGTTTAATAACTCCCGGGACAATTCTCACGAGGACATCTATAAAAACAATGGCTGATATTTCGCCACCAGTTAAAATATAATCACCTATTGATATTTCTTCATGTACATACTTTAAAATTCTATTGTCAATCCCTTCATAATTACCGCATAAAATTATAAAATGTGAAAATTTTTGTACATAAGCGAAAGCTTTTTCTTGTTTTAAAATATTTCCTTGCGGAGATAATAAAATTATACGACTTTTATTATTAACTTTAATTTTTTTAAGGCATTCATACATAGGAGGAAAAGCAAGTAACATACCATAGTCTCCGCCGTATGGCTTATCATCGATTTTGTTATGTTTATTTTGAGCATATTTTCTTAAATCATGAATTTCGATAGTGATTTTCTTTTTTAATTGAGCTTTTTTAATAATAGAATGATTAATAAAATTACTAAAAAAACTAGGAAAAATAGTTATGATATCAAACTTCACTTTTTAAACCTTTTTGAATTTATTAATTTATAAAATTAGAATTTATAAAGTTTAATTAAAAACTCTCTTTTTTGTTTTGAAATGAAATAACAAACTTATCTTTATTTTAATTTATTTTTTACATTTCTTATAATATTTTGGTATTAATAAATTAAAATATAAAAAATTATTTATTAAAATTTAAAAAAATTACAAACAAAGAAATTTACTTTGGTAAATTCTAATTATTTTAGGATTTATTCATAATAATAAAATAATTATATATGTAATGATGTTATATGATTCAAATAAAGGACGATATATGTTATATTATTATATTTTTAATTTTAAATGAATATTAATTTTAAGATATTAAATAAATCTAAAGAGTAAAAATCAAAAAAAATATTTTTTTATTTCCTCCCCTTTTTTAATAAATTTTTAACAGTTGCAGTAGGCTGAGCGCCAAAAGATAACCATTTAGTTACTTTTTCGTAATTTATATTGATTTCATGTCGTAATGGCTCATAATTCCCAAGAATATCTAAAAATTTTCCATCTCTTTTGCTATCGGAATTCATTGTAACTATTTGATAAAAAGGTCTTTTATGAGAACCTAAACGTTTCAAACGTATTTTTACTGACATTATTTTAATTCACTTTCTTCTTTTTATTAATTAAGTTATAAGTTTTTATAAGTTTAATAAGTTATATTTTTTTCATCAACAATAAACAATAACTAGAAAAAAATAGAAAAAATCAAAAATATTTGACAATTTGAAAACTATTTTTCGGAAAATACTTAATTCAAAAATATAAAATAACATAAAAAAAGAAATTGAATACCCTTATGAATTATAATTTTAAATATTTTCCTAGTATTACTTTATATTTTATATTTATATTTTTTACTAATCAGATCATTACTATACATCTTAAAATGATTTCTAAATGTTATTTAGATTTGATAATAAAAATTAAATTATAATTAAATTTGAAATATAATTCAATTACTAATAAAAATAGTAACTTATTTACTATACTATAATTAACTTACATATCATCTATATAATAAATGATATTTATTTAATCTAAAAAATTATTCAAACGTATTATAAATTAAATTAAGATGAATGTCAAGGAATGAAATAGTAATATAATAATAAAAAATTAATTTATAATTCCTAATATATTTAGTATTTATTTTAATTAAAATTAAATATTATATTGTTTATTGATTTAATTAATTACAATTTTTCACATATATAATATGGATATTATTAATTTAGATAATGTATAATTATAATATAAGAATAAAATTAAATAAAATTATTTCATATAAATAAAATAATTTAATATCAATTTCAGAATTCAAAATAATATTATAGGTTTTATTTTTTATATAAATTCAGAGATAGAAAATTTATGAATTTCAATAAAATTTGTGAAAGATTATTAATTATATTAAATGCGTATCATACCATATGAATTATATAAATATGCTCCTGATTTTTCTTTATGTGCCTTGAGAAAAGAATTTGGTATTTATAATTATTGTTTAAATAAACAAAAAACAAATAAGGCTATGCAGCCTTTTTTAAATATGGGTTTTGATTATTTTCATTTATCTTTCGATGAATGGATAAAGGAAATGAAAAAAAGAAAACACTATATTAACAGTTTTCATTTATTTTACGCTGATAGACATACATATCCAAAAATTAAGACTGATTTTTTTTTAATTTTAGAATGTTGCATTCAGTGGGAACTTAAAAATTTTATTTCTTATCAAAATTATTTGTCTTGGTTTGAAATTACAAACAAAATTTTCAAAGATAGAAACAATTATTCATTATATCAATTTAATTCAGGAATCTATAAAAAATTAATGTTTTGGTATCAAAAAAAGTTTATGACAAAGAATAAAAATAATAATCTAAAGCCAAAAAAATTAAATATGGAAATAGTTTTTGAAAATTTTCACAATATTTTTAAAAATTATAATCAATTATAATTAAAATATTTTAATTTATTATTGCTATAGATTTATGAATTTTGTTTATTTATTCTGAGGCCGTACTTCACTCTAAATAAAAATAAAATAATTTTTTTAATCTGGCTAGATAAAAAAATAATTAATTTTTTATTATTTAAAAATCTTATTAATTTGTTAGTTTGAAAAGATATGGAATTATCAACTTAAATTTAGATATTAAAGAGTTATTTTACAAACAAAAGTTGTCTAAGAAAACGGAACAACGTATTCTTGCCAAATTCTAACCCTTAAATCATAAACACCTAACCTCGCATATTCGTCGATAACTTTTTGAATAATCGTTTTGGCTTCGTCGCTTAATGGTTGTTTACGCGCCTCTTGACAAAAATAATCGTTTGGAATGAATTTAAGGGCGAATTCGAAAAAAGTACCAAAAACAATGGGAACAATAGGACCAAAAATCGTTGCTTCAAGCGCTTCAGGGAAAAGTGGTTGGTCATATTTGGCGATGTAATGGCCTTGGATGTAATACAATAATTGGTTCATTTTATAATTAGTAAGTCCGTATAGAGAAGTATCAAGACGGCAAATTAAATAATTGACGACATCAAAAACATTAATGTCATTTGGTTTTAGTTGATTCATTTGGTTTTTTTCCTTTCTTAATAAAAAAAATAGGTAAAAAGAAGACCCTGGAAAGGGTCTTGGGTTGTTTAAATGATTAATTTATTTTAGCGAGTAATTTATTTTTCTTCGTCGAGTTGATTAGTTGGTTTATTTGGTTTGTTAATCGTTTCTGCTAGTTTATCTATTTTTGTGTCTAGTTTATTAAAATTTTCTTTTGTTTCTATTTTGAATTCGTCCAATTTT
>NZ_VIAE01000015.1 GCF_007821455.1 Candidatus Phytoplasma pini | reverse complement strand
TTTCTGTTTTTGTGTTTAATTTAGGAACAATCGTTTTATAAGATTCAATTTTTTTTAAATGTTACATTTGATTTGATTCAAGATACATATTATCATAATCTTCATCCAAGCAAACAAGCTCATATTTATTTCGAAAAAGAAAGAATAGGTTTTATTGGAGAAATAAATCCTTCTTTATGTCGCGAATTTCATTTACAAAAAAGTTTTATTTTAGAAATAAGTTTACAAAAAATTTTAAATCAAAGACATAAACAAAATATTTTTCAGGAAATTAGTCGTTTCCCGTTTATTACTAGAGATTTAAGTTTTTGGGTTGCAAAAAAATATAATTTTCAAGAATTTTGGAATTTTTTTCAAACAAATAAGTTCCCTTTTTTAGTTAAATATGAATTAGTCGATTTATATCAAGATGATAAAATAAATTCACAGCAATATTCTTTATCTTTTAGATTAATTTTTAGCAACACAAAAAGAAACTTGGAAAATAAAGAAATCAAAGAAATTATGACACAAATAGAAAATAAAATCAAAGAAAAATATCAAATTAATGTTAGATAAAAAAATGTTTTTATTTTGAAAATAGACAATTTTAGAACAAAATTTATTTAAATTTTATTTAGATAAAATTATTCCTTATATATGAAGGTAGGTCCAGATATATTTGCACAAAGGCATTGTTATAGAATTTTTAGTTAAAAAATATATTATTGTTGATTTCGAAACTAAAGAAAAAATTTGTGCTCAAGCAAAAGGGAAAATTAAAAATTCTTTTTCTTTTCTTTTCAAAAAAAAAGGTGATTTCTCAGATTATTCCAAAATTAAAATCGGAGATATAGTTTTCTACGAAAAAAAGAATGATACGTACATTATCGATAGTATCGAACAACGTTTTAATACATTAAAAAGACCTAATATCACTAATATTAATCAAGTATTTTTAATTTTTTCTTTAGTTCAACCAGCATTGAATTTTAAACTTTTAGATAAATTTTTATTAATTTTACAACAATATCGATTAAAGATTGTTTTAATTTTCACTAAGATTGATTTAGTTACAGAATCTCAAATGAATTTTTTTCGGCAAAATATATCTTATTATCAACAATTTTATTCTACTTTTTATATCAATATTAAAGTTAAAAAAAGCTTAAACTTGATTTCTTCTCTTTTTCGTGATAAAATAACTATTTTAGCAGGACAAACAGGAGTTGGGAAATCAACTTTACTTAATAATTTAACTTCTTTAAATTTAAAAGTTCAGAAAATTTCTAAATCTTTAAATCGAGGAAAACACACTACTAAAAATTCTAAATTATATTTTTTTTATGGAGGTTATATAGCTGATACCCCAGGTTTTTCAAAATTAGATGTATATAATATTCCAGCCGAAAAAATAAAAGATTTTTATTTAGATTTTTTACAATTTTCTGATAAGTGTTTTTTTGGTTATAGTTGTTTACATATTCACGAAAACAATTGTCAAGTTAAAGAAGCTTTGCAAAAAAAAATAATTTCGCATATTCGATATAATAATTATTTATCTTTATTTCAAACAATAAAAGAAAAAAAATCTCAAATTTTTTTCGATAAAAAAAAGATATAATATTTTTTGTTTTTATTTTTAAAATGATTACAAAAATTATCTATATCAAATAATAATTAATCAAAAAGGTTTAATAATGAACTTGAACTTAGAAAAAATAGAAAAAAGAAAAAAGAAAATACGTAATTTTTCCATTATTGCACACATAGATCATGGGAAATCTACTTTAGCTGACCGTATTTTAGAAATGACTAATACTATCGATAAAAGATTTATGAAAAATCAATTTTTAGATTCGATGGAATTAGAAAGAGAAAAAGGGATTACGATTAAATTAAATTCTGTTGAAATTTTTTATAAAAATCAAAAAAAAGAAGAGTATATTATGCATTTGATTGATACTCCAGGACATGTTGATTTTAGTTACGAAGTATCCCGTTCTTTAGCTGCTTGCGAAGGTGCTTTAATGCTTGTTGATGCAACACAAGGAATTCAAGCACAAACATTATCGAATGTTTTTTTGGCTTTAGAAAATAATCTCACTATTATTCCGATTTTAAATAAATTAGATCGAGCAAGCGTTCAAGATATTCAAAAAAACAAACAAGAAATTCAAAAATTATTAAATCTTCAAGACCAAAGCACCATTCTTGAAGCTAGTGGAAAAACAGGTTTAGGAGTTGCAGAAATTTTAGAAGCTATTGTTGAACGCATTCCTGAACCACAAGGTGATTTAAATTCTCCTTTGAAAGCTTTAGTATTTGATTCTTTTTTTGACACTTATAAAGGAATTATTCCTTCTATTAGAATATTTAACGGTATTTTAAAAAAAGGTGATAAAATTCGTTTTTTATCTAGCAAAGCAGTTTATGAAGTGATGGAAGTGGGTGTTTTTAATCCAAAACCCATTCCTAAAGATTTTTTAGCTGCTGGCGATGTAGGATATTTAAGTGCTTTTATTAAAAACATTGATGATGTTAGAGTAGGAGAAACTATTACTTTAAATCATTATTATCAAATAGTTCAGCCTTTACCAGGTTATCAAAAAGTTAAATCTGTAGTTTTTTGTGGTTTTTATCCCACTGATACTAGTAAATTTAATCATTTAAAAGAAGCTTTAGAGAAATTAAAATTAAATGATTCTTCTTTAGAATATGAAAAAGAAAATTCTAATATTTTAGGGACTGGTTTTCGTATCGGTTTTTTAGGTCTTTTACATATGGAAATTACTAAAGAAAGAATTACAAGAGAATTTGATATTGAAATTATTGTAACAGCTCCTTCTGTTATTTTTCATGTTTATCTTCAAAACCCTGATCGAAAAATTATTATTGATAATATTAACAAATGGCCGATCCATCATTCTATTAAAAAAGTAGAAGAATTATACGTTCAAGCTGTTATTACATCTCCTGAAGAATATATAGGAATGATTATGGAAGTTTCTCAAAATAAGAGGGGACAATTACAAGATATTCAATATTTAGAACAAAAAAGAGTTGTTTTAAGATATTTATTACCCTTATCTGAAATTGTTTATAATTATTTTAATAAATTAAAATCAGCGACTAAAGGTTATGCTACTTTTGATTATCAAATAGATAGTTATTATCCAAGTAAATTAAAAAAAGTAGATATTTTGTTAAATTCTGAAATAGTAGATGCTTTATCTTTTATTTCTCATGAAGATAATGTTTATCAAAAAGCAAAAATTATTTGTCAAAAATTAAAAGACTTAATACCTCGTAAAATGTTTGAAATAGTTATCCAAGCTGCATTAGGTAAAAAAATTATTGCTAGAGAAACAATTAAATCTATGAGAAAAAATGTGCTTGCAAATATTTATGGCGGAGATGTTAGTCGTAAAAAGAAATTACTTGATAAACAAAAAAAAGGGAAAAAGAAAATGAAAACTTTAGGTAATATTTCATTGCCGAAAAAAGCTTTTTTAGCAATTTTATCAGCTTATGATAACTAAGAAACAAAAAAACAAACTATTAAATAATTATTTAATTAATTAAAAATCGAAAAGGTTACTGAAAATGACTAATTTAATAGAATTAAAAAATATTACTAAGGTAATTAATAATCAAATAATTTTAAACGATATTAATCTAAAAATAAAAAAAAATGAATTTGTAACTTTATTAGGGCCTTCTGGTTGTGGTAAAACTACAATTTTAAAAATCATTGGTGGTTTTATTGATCCTAGTGATGGAATACTTTTGTTCGATAATGAAAATATTCTTAATATGCCTATTCATAAAAGATTGATTAATACAGTTTTTCAAACATATGCTTTATTTCCACATTTAAATGTTTTTGAAAATATAGCTTTTGGCATGAGAATTAAAGATTTAAATTCAGAAGTGATAAAGAAAATTCATGTTTTAATAAAACAAAAAAAAAAAGAAATTAAAGATTTAAAAAAAATTTATCGAATTAAAATAAAAGAAATTTTTTGTTCTCGACTTTGTTGGCTAGTATATTTGTTTAGTTTTTTCTTTTTAAATAGTTATCAATGTTATGAATTAAAAAAAAATAAAAAAGAATTGCAAGAAAAAATAAAAAAAATAAAATTAAAATATCAAAATAAATTATTAGAGTTAAAAAAAAGTTTAGTTTCTTTTGAAGAAAAAGAAAAAATTATTAAAAATAAAGTATTACATTATCTGAAATTAGTTGGCCTAAAAGGTTTTGAAGAAAGAGAAATTAAACAATTATCAGGCGGACAGCAACAAAGAGTAGCGATCGCAAGAGCTTTAATTAATGAACCAAAAGTTTTATTATTAGATGAACCTTTAGCTGCTTTAGATTTAAAAATGAGACAAGAAATGCAATATGAACTAAAAGAAATCCAAAAAAATTCTGGAATTACTTTTATTTTTGTAACTCATAATCAAGAAGAAGCATTAACGATGAGTGACAAAATTGTTGTTATTAATAATGGAGAAATCCAACAAATAGGTAATCCCGAAGATATTTATAACGAACCCGCAAATAAATTTGTAGCTCAATTTATTGGTGAATCTAATTTAATTTCAGGCATCATGAAAAAAGATTTTTTAGTTAATTTTGATAAAAAACAATTTACTTGTGTTGATTATGGTTTTAAACCAAATCAAAAAGTAGATATTGTTATTCGGCCAGAAGATATTGATATTGTAGAATGTGAATATGGTTTATTAAAAGGTCATGTTTTTTCTATTTCTTTTAAAGGAGTTCATTGGGAAGTTATTGTTATAACTGAATATCGTAAATATATTATTCATACTACTGATTTTATTCAAATCGATAAGGAAGTAGGAATTTACTTTAAACCTGAAGATTTACATATTATGGAAGTATGGTAATGAAATGTTTTTTAATAGAAATAAAACAAAATCGAATGAATTTTATAAATATTTAATATTTCCTTATTTTTTGATTTTAGTTTTTTTAGTTTTAATACCTATTTTTGTTCTTATTTTAGATTCTGTACAAGAATACAATGATAAATCTTTTTTCAAAATAATTTTTACTTTGGAATATTATTGTAATTTTTATAAAAATTATTCTTTTCTTTATGTTTTATTAAGATCTGCTAGTATTGCTATTATATCTACTTTTTTTATTGTAATCATTACTTATCCCTTAGCTTATCAGATTTCAAAATTAAATTTTTTAGCTCAATCTAATTTAGTTTTGTTTATTAATGGTACTATTTGGATTAATATGATTTTGAAAATAGAGGCTTTAGTACAAATTTTTTCTTTAATTGAACATTTTTTAAAGATACCTTTATTAGAAGGTAACTTCGCAATGTTTATTGGTTTTATTTATTTGTTTTTGCCTTATATGTTTTCATCGATTTATATTAGTATTGTTAAGATAGATCAAAATTTAATTGATGCCGCAAAAGATTTAGGAGCTAACGAAAAACAAATTTTTTCTAAAATTATTTTGCCCTTGACTTTTCCTGGATTAATGACAGGTGTTTCTATTGTTTTATTGCAAATTATTACGAACATCATAGTTCCGAAATATTTAGGGCCAACTTCAGTTATTTTTATTAGTGAATTAATAGAAAATAAAACGTTTTTAAACGGAGATCTCAAAAGTGCTTGCGCTATTGCTGTTAATTTAACTTTATTGATGTTTTTGATTTTAGCTTTATGTAAAAATAATAAACATAAAGGAATAAACGATATTTATGTTAAAAAATAAAAAAAAAAATAAATATTTTTTTTTATTAAGTGTTATTATTTTCTTATATTTACCCATTATATCATTAGTTGTGTTTTCTTTTAATGAAAGCGAAGGTAGAATCTCTTCTTTAGTTCATTTTAATAAGTTTGGATTCAAATGGTATAGTCGAATTTTAACTGATCAATCTATTAAATCTTCTATTATAGTAACTTTACATATAGCTTTTTTATCTACTTTTTGTTCTGTTTTTTTAGGTACTTTATCAGCTATTTCTTTAATGTATTATAATAAAAAATGGCGTAAATTGGTTTTAAACGCTAATCAATTATCTATGGTTATTCCCGAAATTATAAATGCCTTAGCTTTATTTGTTTTTTTCAATTTTATCAGTTTAAAAAATAGTTTTTTGAGAATGTTATTGGCTCATATTTCTTTTAGTATTCCTTATGTTTTAATTTCTGTTTATAATAAATGTTCTTCTTTAGATATAGATTTATTACATTCTGCTTCAGATTTAGGTGCAACACCCTTTCAAACTTTAAGAAAAGTTATTTTACCTCAACTAAAAGGAGTTATCATCGCTAGTTCTTGTATTTCTTTTGGTTTATCTTTTGATGATTTTATTATTTCTTATTTTGTAGGAGGTTCTGATTATCAAAATATTTCTGCTTATATTTATAGCTTAAAAGGAACTGTAAATCCAACAATTAATGCTTTATCTTCTATTTTAATTTTATTTTTTTTATTAAAAATATTATTTGATTTTTATAAATTAAGAAAAAAAATATATTGAATTCAATTATGACAAATATGACAAAAAAAATATTATTTATAATTTTATTTTTACTTTTTTTTATTTTAGCATTAAATCTAACAATAAATTTGAAATCATTACACAAACAAGATAAACAAGTAATTTTGTTATTTAATTGGGGAGAATATATTGATCCTGAAATTATTAACGAATATAATAGACAATCTCAAAAATTTGTAATTAAACAAAGTTTTTTTATTTCTAATGAATTAGCGATAAATAAAATTAAATCTGGTAATCAATACGATATAGCTATTTTAAGCGAATATGCTATTGAAGAATTAAAACAAGATGAATATTTAGAAAAAATTGATCAAGATAAAATCCCTAAAATAGTTTCTAAAGAGAATTTTGATGAAAATTTTAAAGCGATAATAAAAAAAATAGATGAAAATTTTCAAGATTATATAATTCCTTATTTTTGGGGTAAATTAGGTCTTTTATATAATAAAACAAAAATAACTAAAGAAGAAATTAAGAATAAATGGAAACGTTATTTAGAAAATCCTGAATATAAAATCGCCTTATATAATAATGCTTTTGAAGGTATTTTTGTAGGATTAAAAGCTATCGAAGGCGATATTAGCGGAAACACTCAGAACGATATTGAAAAAGCTAAAAAATGGTTAATAAATTTAAAACAAGTGAATTACAATCTTTCTTTTATTACAAATCAAATTTTAGATAATATGCGTAAAAAAAATGAAGAACGTTATGATATAGCTTTATCATATTCTGGCGATGCTAGATATTTAATGGAAGAAAATGAAAATCTAGAATATTATGATTTTACTGATTGTAATAATTCTGAAGAACAAGGCACTAATATTTGGATTGATAGTTTAATAATCCCTAAGAACAGTAATAAAGAAGGGGCTTATGATTTTATTCATTTTTTATTCAAAAATGAACAAATAATTAGACAAAATACCCAATTTATTGGTTATGATTCTCCTTTTAAATTACAACCTAATCCTCATGAAAAATCTAAATTAAAATTAAAAATAGTAGAAAAAGATCGTATTTATAAATATAATGAAGATTGTAAAAAAATAATTAATAACACTTGGAATGAAATTTATTCTTATCCTAGACCGAAAGATAATTATTTATTTTGTTTAAGTTTTTTCATTCTTTTTGGTTTTATTATTCTAGGATTTTCTAATAAAATTAAAATTTGGAGATTAAAATAAAAAAAGATCAATTATAATATGAATTGATTTTTTTATTTCATGATGAATTTTATATTTTTGTTTTCAAAAATCATGTATTTTATAATAATCATAACTGTATTTCTTGTTTGTTAATTATTTATCTTTTTTAAAATTGTTTATTTAAAAAATATTTATTATTAACATCTTTTTAATAAAAGACCAAGTTGTCTGAATAAACAACTTGGTTTAACTTTTTTAAATCG
>NZ_VIAE01000014.1 GCF_007821455.1 Candidatus Phytoplasma pini | reverse complement strand
AAGTTAAGAAAAAGCGACTCTTTAGCTATTAAAACAGAGTCGGAATATCAAGCTTCTTCTGAATCTTCTAATTTAGAAAAAAAATCTTCTTCTAATCGTGGTTGGTTTGGTTGGGGAAGTTAAATTTTCAATTTTTTTCTTTTTTTTTATTTTTTTTTGTTATAATATTTTCAAGGTTTAATATTACTATTTTTTTTTTATTAAACCTATTGCCTTCGGGCTCTAATTTATATTTAACTATTTTTTTACGATTTCAAAATAACTATTTATAGATATGTTTTTATCTATAAAATAAGGGTTTTAGTGCATAAAATCTTTATTTTATAATTAAAAATGTTCTTTTTTTTAATTATAAAATAATAAAAAGGATTGAAAGGATGATTAATTTTCAGTATTATTTGATAATTTTTTTGAATGATTTGCGTATTTTAAAGTATTATTTATTAAAGTTTTTAAGTGTTTTTGGTCTTGTTGTTTTTGTGTATTTAATGCTTACTCTTTATTTTGCTCGTCGTAAATTTATTTCGATTTTGAAATCTAAGAGACAAGAAAACTTACCGATGAGCTACTATTTAAAGATATTTGCGTTTAAGCCGGTTTTTTGTTTTTTACCTTTTTATTCTGTTTTGGAATGTTCTCCAAGTCATTTGCGTAAGGCTGGTTTTTCTTCATCTCAAATTTCAGAATTTATTTCTTTAAAATATCAGTCTTTTGATCCGAATTTTTGTTAAGTTAAGAGGAATTTTTCAATGAAATTTAAGTATATAGTTCTTTTATTATTTTTGCTTTTAGGAGGAATTTTCGTTGGATTTTCAGGTAATTAAAGAATGTTTTAAGTATTTTTCAATTGGATTTGCTCTTTTTGTTTTTTTATTATGGTTGTTTTCTATTATTATTACAATTTTCTATCATTTTAAACTTATTTCGATTTTAAAATCTAAAAGAAAACAAAATTTACCGATGTCTTATTATGTAGATGAATTTGAAATTGGAGATAATTTTGTAATATTTTTAGGAGATTCATATTATATTAATCATGATGCAAAATCTTGTAATTGTTTAGTCGATAAGGATTTTTATAATAAATATTTACGTAAAGCGGGGTTTTCTCAATCTCAAATTGCAGAATTTAATTCGCTTTTTGATAAAAAATATATGGAATAAAATTTAAGTATTTAGTTTTAATATTATTATTACTTTTAGGAGGAATTTTCGTTGGATTTTTATTTAATTAAAGAATGTTTTAAGTATTTTTTAATTGTTTTTGTTATTTTTGTTTTTATAGTAGGGGTTTTGGATGCTATTATTACATGTTTATATCATTTTAAATTGATTTCTATTTTTAAATCTAAACGAAAACAAAATTTACCGATGTCTTATTATGTTGATGAATTTGAAATTGAAGATGATTTTTTAAGATGGTTAAGACATTCATATTCTATTGATGATACTGTCAATGATATTTTAACTGATAAGTTTTTTTATAATAAATATTTTCGTAAGGCTGGTTTTTCTCAGTCTCAAATTGATGAATTTAATTCGCTTTTTGATAAAAAAAACATGGAGGTTTTGCATTAATGTTATTTTTTAAAAAGTATTCTCGTGTTTTTTTTATTTTATTTTATTTAATTTCTTTTTCTTTTTTTTTATTTATTATTGATTATTTTTATACTCAAAAAATCAAACTTCTTGCTAATTATTATGATAGTGAGGAGATTATTTTTCAACTGCAAGGTCAAATTCAAGAACAACAACAAGCTTTTTCTTCTTTGCAAATGAATAACAATTTATTATTTGAATCCAAAACTGGTCTTCAAGGTTCTTATAATTCTTTAGTTGAAATTAATTGTCAGCAATGTAATGAAATTCAATATTTAAAGGAATTAAATTCTCATCAATGTAATGAAATTCAACAATTAAATAAAGTTAATTATCAGCAACGTAATGAGATTCTACAGTTAAAGGAATTAAATTCTCATCAATTTAATGAGATTCAACAATTAAAGCATGAAATTGCTTTTTTGCAACAATCTAATAAAGTTGGTCTTCATAGAAAAAATATTCCAATTATTTTTGAAGATTCATATGAAGATCCATCACAAGAATTAGTTTCTAATCAAGAAAATAGCGAAAATGCGTAAAATTAAATTTACATTTCGCTTTTTCATTTATGTTTTGATGGCTCTTAATTTTTTTTGTTTAACTTGTTTTTATTTAAATGATTTGGTTTTCCAAAAAAGCCTTGAAGCAGGTGGCCTTAATATTCGTTTTTTTGGTTTTCATCGATTTTGTTTTTTTCTTAAAAAAAACGTTTTTAGTGTGATTGAAGGCTTTGTTTCTCCTTTTTTGACCCTTGTTTTGCTTGGTGGTTGGGGTGAAGGTTTTTTTCGCCGTTCTTCTTATCAAACTAAAAAGGCTTCTTTTCTTCATACCCAACTAACTTTTCAAGATGTTGCTGGTAATGAAGATGAGAAGGAAGAATTAAAAGAATTAGTTGATTATTTAAAACATCCGAAAAGGTATGTTTCTCGTGGTGCTTTTTTGCCACATGGTATTCTTTTAGAAGGACCACCTGGCACTGGTAAAACTTTATTGGCGAAAGCTTTAGCGGGTGAAGCCCAAGTCCCTTTTTTTTATTGTAGTGGTTCGGAATTTGTTGAAATGTTTGTTGGCGTTGGTGCTTCTCGTGTTCGTCAATTATTTCAGGATGCTCGTTCACATGCTCCTTGTATTATTTTTATTGATGAAATTGATGTTTTAGCTGCTCGTCGTGATAATTCTTTTGGTCATCAAGAAAAAAACCAAACCTTAAATCAGTTTTTAGTTGAAATGGACGGTTTTACTCAACGTGATAATATTGTTGTGATTGGTTCGACTAATCGTGCTGATATGTTGGATTCAGCTGTTTTAAGACCTGGAAGATTTGATTTAAAATTTGTTGTTTCTTATCCTGATTTAAAAGCACGTGAAGCGATTTATCGCGTTCATTTAAGAAATAAAAATGTTGATTCCCAAATTGATATTCTTCATTTAGCTCGTCTTTCTACTCATTTTAGTGGTGCTATGATTGCGACTGTTGTTAATCAGGCTTTAGTGTTATCCGTTCGTCAGCAATTACCTCAAGCCAATCAATTATGTTTTGAAGAAGCTATTGACCGTGTTTTATTAGGTCCAGCCAAAAAATCTCTTAAATATAATGATTTTGAGAAGAAAATGGTTGCTTACCATGAAGCAGGTCATGCTGTCATTAGTCTTAAATTGGAATATGCTAAGAAAGTTCAAAAGATTACTATTATTCCGCGTGGTAATGCGGGTGGTTATAATTTGCTTTATTCTCCTGATGATTTTAATTTTAGTTCCAAAAAAAAAATGCAAGCTGATTTAGTTTGTTATTTAGGTGGTCGTGTTGCTGAGGAATTGGTTTTTGATGATATTTCGGATGGTGCTTTTGGTGATTATAAAGAAGCAACACGTTTAGCAGAACAAATGATTACTAAGGTTGGTTTTGGTGAGCTTAAAGGTCGTACCCATCAATTTTCCGACCGTAAAATCATTAATCAACAAATTAATTCTCTTTTAGAGGAATCATATTCTCAATGTAAACAAATTATGCAAGCTAATCGTGTTCTTTTAGATAAAATTGCTTTGCTTTTAATCGAACAAGAAACAATTACTTTTGCTGAAATTCAAAGAATTGTTTTTGATTTAAAAATTTAGAAATATATTTTTTTTTATTTTTCTTTTTTTTATGTTATAATTTTAGTGTTATTGTTTGTTTTTGATTGGGTCGAAATAAACAATAACCATCTTTTTTGATTTTTTTCTTGTGTTTCTTTCGGATTTCTTTATTATTTTTCAATATTGTTTTAATGATATTGATATCACATTATTTGGTTTTAGGTTTTATTTTATCCTTTTGGAATGTCATGATAATTATTTTTTTCATTGTATTAAATGGATTGTATTATTATTTTTAATTCTAGATTGTTTTAAATGCATTTGATACAATCTTCCTATTTTTTTTGAGACTTTTTTTAATAAAAAAAAGTCTTTTTATTTCTTTTTTTTCGCTAAATTTATTAATGGGTTATCATTTTGTATGCGTTCAAGTCATCGTTTTAAAAGTCGAAAAATTATTACCTATAAGAGAATAAAAAAAGGGTTGAATCAAGATCAATTAGTTCGGGTTTATTCTAATTTTTTTATTGATAAAATGAATTCTAAGAATGTTTTTTCTAAACCTTATAAATATGAAATTATTACTAAACCAACTCAATATGGTTATAATGAATATTTTTATGTTGGTAATTTTAAATATTATGTTGAAGGTCATAGAACAAGGGCGCAAAAGCAAGCTTATTTTGATTCTCAAAAAGAAGTTAAGCAAGTTAAAAATGTGTTGCGTCGTTTAGCTGATTTAAAAAAAAGGTTGGATAAATTTAGTTTCAAATAAAATTTTTCTTTTTTGTTTTTTTATAAGGGGATGTTCGTGGTTTTGCTAGAATTAATTTGTTTTATTTAGCATATCTTGGTTGCGCAAGTTAAAACGTTTTGAGGTTAAAATAATCGGCAAAGAAGTCCAAAAAAGTATTCTTGTTTCTTTCTTGAATACTAAAGGAAATTTAGTTCCTGCTTATCTTTAATTTATTTTTATCTATTTTTTTGTTAATTTTTATTTTTTTTTATTTTTTTGAAGTTTAAATCTAATTGCATTTTTTTTAAGTTTTTGTTTTTTTTGTTTTTTCAAAACAAAATAAATATGTAGAAAAATAAAATAAATTAATTTTATACAGGGGTTCGATTCCCCTCATCTCCACCAAAATCATTGTTTGGAAAGAATTTCTTTTTTAAATATACTCTTGATCGAATGTGTTACTACTTTTATTTTTCAAGAGTATATTTAAGAAAATCATTTTTTTTATTAAAAAGATATCATTTTTTGGTATCTTTTTTTGTTTTATTTCTTTTTTTTATGTTATAATATTTATGTATTAAAAAAAATAAAAGTAGTAAATAAATTTAATTTATTTTTTATTATCTTTTATTTAAAATTAATAAAAGAGGTATAAAAAAAATGTTTTTTAAATCAAAATATGATAAACAGGGACGAATAATTAGAATTCATAATTATTATTTAGATGGAAAAAAAATTAGTTATGTTTTTGGATATGATTCAAAAACTGGAAATTTAAATATTTTCCCTCATGCTAAACTTGTTCAATATAAAGAAGATGATAATATGATTGAGGAAATAACGAATTATGACCCTAATACAGGTATATTAATTAAAAAAAATAGTTAAATATATCATTTTTTTTTATTTTTTAAAATTTTTATTTTTTTTATTTGAAAAACTTATTAAAGAGAAGAATTTATTAAGAAGGTTTTTTTATAATGGTAGACAAAAAATATATAGAAGCAAAATATTTTGATGGGAAATTAGTTCATATTTTTAAATTTTATTATAGAAATGATAAAAATTTGCGTCTTGTTGATTATTTTGATGAAAATTTTTGTTTATTTAAGCGTGTTCGTTATGATAAGAAGGGAGAGATTAAGAAAGTTGAAATGATTTGTCCAAAAATATGTGTACTTGATAAAGGTTTGTTATCAATTTATAAGTTGGTACATTAATTGATAATTTTTTTTATGGTAAATGGAACATATGCACCCCTAATAAGCAAGCGTAGCGCGCTAGTCGCGAACGCGATTTTTGTTTTTGCAAAAAACAAAAAGCAGTTTTAGTTAAAAGTTTTAGTTTTTTTTATTTAAAAAAACATATTAAATGTATTTATGAATTAGATATTAAAAATATTTTTTATATTAATTATTATTATTTAAATTAAAATTTATTTAAATTTATTTTTTTTAAAATAGGAGAAAAAAGCATGGAAAATAAAAATTTAAGTTATATTGAAAAAATTGAAAAGTTTATTAAAATTGTTGTTTATTTATTATTTTTTTTAATTGGTGTTTTATTTTTATTTAAAATAATTTTAGATGATGATAAATCTAAAAATTTAAATAATGACGAAAAATTACCATTAGAACAAAAAGTATTTAATGATAATGATAAAAATAAATTGTTAGAACAAAATATATTTAATGAAATTAAACATGATGAAACAAAAAAATCTGAAATTAAACATGATGAAACAAAAAAATCTGAAATTAAACATGATGAAAAAAAAGATAAAAAAGTATATTATTGTGCAGATGGAAAAGCAATTTGTTTTTTTGAAGAATATGATATAAATGGTAAAATAATTAGAATTACTCAATTTCAAGAAGATGGAAAAACAATTAATTATATTAGAGAATATGATTCAAAAACTGGAAAACTTATTAAATATACTCAATTTCGAGAAGATGGAAAAACAATTAATTATATTGATGAATTTGACTCAAAAACTGGAAATTTAATTAAAGAAATTCGTTATCAAGGTGATGGAAAAGCAATTAATTATATTTTTGAATATGACTCACAAACTAAAAATCTAATTAAATTTACTGAATATAATGATGATGGTAAGACAATTAATATAATTATAAAATTTGATCCAAATACAGGAAAAGAAATATAATTTGTTTATACTGATAAATTTTTTGAATAATTTAATTGAACTAAAAAAAATTAATAAAATTAGTATTTATTTTTAAAAAGATATCATTTTTTGGTATCTTTTTTTTTATTTCTTTTTTTTATGTTATAATATTTATGTATCAAAAAAAATAAAAGTAGTAAATGGATTTAATTTATTTTTATTATTTTT
Organism: Candidatus Phytoplasma pini; assembly: GCF_007821455.1. GTDB lineage: Bacteria > Bacillota_I > Bacilli_A > Acholeplasmatales > Acholeplasmataceae > Phytoplasma > Phytoplasma pini. Next base: position 1,248 of record NZ_VIAE01000014.1, on the reverse strand, counting down.
TATTCAAATTAAGAAAAGAGAAGGAAAAAAAATGTGAATAAAAGCAATGAAACTAAAATTTTTTATCAAGATGATGGAAAAACAATTAATTTTATTGAAGAATATTATTTAAATACTGGAAATCGAATTAAATTGATTGTATATAAAAAAGATGGAAAATTAATTAATTGTGTCAAAGAATATGATTTAAATACTAAAGTAGAAATTAAATTTATTAAATATAGACAGGATGGAAAATCAATTGATTATATTAATGAATATGATTTAAATACTAGATGTTTAATTAATTTGATTCAATATAGAGAAGATGGAAAAACAATTCATTTTATCGAAGAATATGATCTAAATACTAGAAATCGAATTAAATTGATTGTATATAAAAAAGATGGAAAATTAATTAATTATATTAGAGAATATGATTCTAATACAGGAAGATTAATTCGAAAAAATATTTAAAGATATTATTTTTTTTGAGGTGTTGTAATAATGTTAAATAAAGAATATAATAGAGAAGGTAAATTAATTAAATCTATTTATTATTGTTCTACTGGTGAAATGAGAAAAAAAATTTATTATCGATCTGATGGTAAAACTATTTATTATGTTGTTAAATATAATATTTCAACAGGTAAAGAAAAAGAACGTATTTTTTATCGTTTAGATGGTAAGACTATTAATTTTATTCATTGTTTTAATTTAAATACTGGTGATTATGCTAAAACCAATTATTTATTTCTTTGATTAAAAGATAAATTGTAGGATAGAATTTTTGTTTATTAAGACCTTTTTTCAGGTCTTATTTTTTTTTAAAAGAAAAAAAAAGCGTGTATTAGATTTATTTTTTCCAAACGTTAGTGCGGTAGGTTATTCGACCAAAGCCGGAGGCGGTCCAGTAATTGATAATTTTTTTTATGATAAATGAAACACAACAACACCCTTAAATAAGCAAGCGTAGCGCGCTAGTCGCGAACGCGATTTTTGTTTTTGCAAAAAACAAAAAGCAGTTTTAGTTAAAAATTTTATTTTTTTAAAAAAAAGTTTTTTTATTTAAAAATATGTTATAATTATTTTGTATTTGACTTATTAATAAAAAATTAGTAGAGTTAATTGAAAAAAAGTCGGATAGTACTTTTTATTAACTTATAATATAAAAAAAGTGAAGGAGACATGATATAGTGTCAACAATGTACCAAAAAATCGAGTTTACAAAGTACAGCAGAGGAAAATATGCTGGTGAACCGATGAAGG
>NZ_VIAE01000013.1 GCF_007821455.1 Candidatus Phytoplasma pini | reverse complement strand
TCGAGTTTACAAAGTACAGCAGAGGAAAATATGCTGGTGAACCGATGAAGGTTAAAGCAATTAGGTTTCATGATACAGTAGCTAACCGTATGAATTATAAAGTGAACGCGGTTTATATGCCGACTCTTCCTTTAAAGCGTAATGGTAAAATGGTTAGTTTTATTCCTAAAAATAGAAAAATTTCAGAAGACTATTTAAATGGTATTACAATGACGCTTCGTAGTGATTGGGCTCCTTGTAAATCAAGATCTCAAAGAACTCAAAAAAGAAATAATTCAAGAGTTTTGCTTTTAAATTAATAAAAATTGTATAAGGAAAAAAAAATAGATGAACGGTAATTATAATTTTAATAATAATTCAAGAAGAAATTATTATAATCGTATTAGAAGATATATGAAAGAAGAAATGCTTTTAGCTTTTGTAGGTATTGGTGTTGTGATTGTTATGGTTTTGGTTTTTTTCTTTGGTACTGCTCATATTAATTCTCATCAATTTAAAGGTTTTTTGACTATTGATATTCCGACTCGTTCTGTTGGAATTCGTGAAAAATATTATTATACTGATCCAGCTACTAAATTGAAAAAGTTTGGTGGTTCGCTTGTTAAAGTGAATGGCGAGTTCAGTAAAGATTATTATTCTGAAGCTGTTGAGTCTGGTAATCCAATTCAGATCAATAAACCTATATTGAAATAAAAAAAAGGAGAATTTAATAATGAATCGTAATGTTATGAAAAGTTTTCATATTATTGGTTGTGTTTTTCTTATTGTCGCTTTTCTTTGGATAATTGGTTTTATTCAGTTTAGAAATGTTCCAGTATCAAAAGATATGCCGGGTGAAGCTGCAGTGCAAAAAACTGCTAATTATACGGCTACTAATCAAGAAATTAAATTAGAAACTGATACTTCTAAAATTAAATAATTTATTAAAAAAAGGAAGACATAAAATCTTCCTTTTTTTCGTTTAGAAAGGTTTTATTTATGAGAATTAATGTTTTTGCTGTGTGTTGCTCGTGTTTTGTTTTTTTCTTTACTCTCTTTTTTCTTGTTTTCTTTTCGTATTCTCGTTTTTCAGAATTTATTAAGGCTGCTGATTCTTTTGATCTTTCTAAAAAGCAAAATCGGATTTTGCAATTGCAAGAACAAGAACAAGAGAAAGAAAAAGAAATTGCAAAATTAAATGAAAATATTCAGTTTTTAAATCATGAACGTGCAAGTAATCTTTTACATCAACAGGAATTGGAGCAAAAAGTTCTTCATGAAGAAACTAAGAATGAATTTGCTTCTAAACTTTCTGAAGAACAAATTGAAGCTCTTAAAGCAAAAGAACAAGAAGCTTTAGCCAAAATTGCTGTATTGCAAAAAGAAAAAGAAGAAATTGAAGATAAAAATAAAAAATTGGCATTAAAAGATATTAATAATCTTGGTGCTCTTCAATCTAAAAAAATTGAAATCGAGCGTCTTGAAAAAGAGAAAGACCAAATTACTAAAGATAAAAATGATTGTTTTGAAGAATTTAGGAAAAAAGCTTTAGAATTAGCTCGTCTTAAAAAAGAAAAAGAACAACTTGAAGAAGCAAAAGAACAAATTGAAAAAGAGAAAATTCAAGTTGAAAGAGAAAAAAACCAAGCGGAAAAAGAAAAACTTCTTGCTTTTAATGATAAAAAAATAATTGCTCTTGCTTTGGAACAAGAAAAGAAATATCCTAAAGAATATCATTTGAATCGTTTTCTTCATGTTCCTCATTTAGATCTTAAATTTGATTTTGAAAATCTTAAATTATTAAATCTTGATGTTGTTGAAGAATTTTATTCTTATGGTTTTAAAAAAGTTTCGAAACGCATTGAATCTGATCCAATTACTAAGCGTAAAATTAAAGTTAGTGTTTATCGAAATGATGATAATCATACTTTAAAAGAAATTGAGTTTTATGATTTATTTAATGGTGATTTGGTTTATGATGTTTATTTTGAGGATGATGGTAAAACTGTTCTAAGTGCTGTTAATACTGAAGACCTTAAAGCAAATAAACGTGGTTCAGTTCGATATGGTGTTGTTTCTTGTCAAGGAGCAGTTAAATTTATGGAAAAACGTGCTTTAGAAGAGAAAGCATTGAAAAATGATGTTGCTCATATTACTTTGTATGACCTTGATGGTAAAAGAAAACAATGGACTTGTTCTTATTATCGTCCTGATAATGAAACAATGTTTTATCGTTATAAAGTTTTGGTTTATTTTAAAGATGGTCAGTCTATTGATTATGTTGATTATTATGATCTTAATTATAAGGAAGCTATTTTAAGAAAAAAAACTTTTTATAAATCTGATGGCAAGACTGTTGATTTTGAAGATAATTTAGCTACTCTTGTTCCTTTGACTATGAATCGTACTTATTATTGTGATGATGGTACTGTTCTTGAAACTTTACCTTGTTCTGTTGCTTCTTTGAAGCCGCGTGTTGTTTCTCAATATGATTTAAATACTCGTAAAGTTATTAGTGAAACTTATTATCAACTTCATGATATGCTTCCTTGGTATATTAAAAATTATGATTCCCAAGGGAAATATCTTGATACTGTTCTTTGCAATAAAGATGGGACGCCTTCTTCTACTAAGTATTATGATCAGAATTTTGTTCCACCTAAACTTTCATAATTTTTTCTTTTTTTCTTTTTTTATGTTATAATATTTATATCGTATTTTTTTAAAACTAAAAAGGATTATTTTTGTTATGTTTGATTTTCATATGCATCGTATTCAACAATTTGCTCTTGGTGATTATACTTGTGAGGAATTTTTGGATATTGGTGTTCAATCTTATTCTATTTTAAAAAATAAAGCTGATTCTTTGTTTCTTACTGGTTCTATGGAATTGGAATTTTATTTTGAAATTTTACAATATTTGGATAAAATTGATTTTCAAAGAAAAAAAAAAAAAGCGCGATTAGAATTTGTCCAAAGTCAACAAGCTCAATTACAAAATGAGAAAGGATTAATTCATGTCTGATTTTTTCGATACTCATCCTTTTGTTCGTTTTCTTTTTTTCTTTGTTCTTTGTATTTTTGCTTATTATTTCTTTAAATATTTATACCAAAAATCTAAATCTCGTAAAGAAGCTATTAAGATTATTAGTTTGGCTGAACGTAATTATTGTTTAAGACAAACTTATTTTGATATTACTAAAATGCAAATCAGCCAAACTTCTATTTATCATTTAGATAAATCTTTAAAAGAATGTCTTCGTCGTCTTAATCTTTTTCAACAAAAAACTTTATTACCTTGGGATGATGTTCTTTATACAGATTTAATTGATAAAAGTTTGCCTTCTTTTTTAGCTGATTTGTCTTCACCTGAATCATTTTCTGCTTCTTCTTTTCCTCCTCAAGCTGATTTGTCTCGTCCGGATTTGATTTCTCAGCAATCCATTCCTTTGCTTTCGCAAAAAGTGATTTATGAGAATCAAAAACTGCAAGACCAGATTGTTGCTTTGAGAAAACAAATCGCTCTTTTAGAGGAACAACAAAAAGCTCATGAATAATTTTCAAAAATTAATTGTTTATCTTCAAAATATGCCCGTTTGGGTTGTGATTATTCTTACTTTTCTTTGTACTTTAATTTTTGTTTACTATTTTTTGAAATTTTATGCTGTTGTTCTTCGTTGGTTTCGTGCTCTTCGTGTACACGAAGAAGAAGAACCTGATTTAACTGTTATTCCTGTTTATATTCAGACTGTTTTGTATTGTCTTGATACTAATCAGTTATTATCGATTGAGCTTTATCATCTCTTTAAAGCTTTTAACCAACATCAAAATTGTTTGTCTTATTATGCTCAAAGTAAACATCCTCAATTTGAAGGTGTTACGCGTGAAGTTTTAGATCCTACTCCGCCTTCTACTTTTGATGCTGAGGTTGAGGAATCTTCCTCAAATTCTTTTCCTTCTAATCTTCATGATTTAGTGGTTGATGAAGATTCTAGTTATTAAAAAAAGATTTTGTTTCATATTTTTTTAGAAAGGAAAAAAAATGGCTTATTATAATCAATTTCAACCAAGAAGACAGCCTGAGGATTCTGGTTCTAATTTTTTTGGGTGGTTTTGTTTTTTTGTTCTTGCAATTTTTCTTTGCAGTAAATTTACTTTTACTACTGTTGAAACTAGTGCTGCTCATCCTGTTGTGAATTCTCCTTCTCCTTCTTCTTCTTCTTCTTCGAGTTCTTTGTCTTCTGTTGCTTCTGTTGCTCCTGTTGTTTCTGTTTCTTCTCCTAGTTTACCTCAAGCAAAAGAAGGACAAAATCTTGTTTCTGCCGAAACTACTTCTTTAAGTGCTCTTGTTGACGAACAAAAGGACCAAATTGTTTCTTCTGGTTTAGCGGATGAAGAACGTATTAAACAAGTTGGTATTCTTGGTGTTCTTGCTGATGCGGCTAAAAAGGAACGTTTAGCAGATGAAAAAGTTTCTCAACAATCTTCTTCTTCCTTACCAGCATCAGCAACACAATATGCTTCTACAATTTATTATTATCCTGATGGTAAAACAACAAAGTCTGTTGAAGAGTACGACCAAAAAAATGGTAAAAAGATTAAAATAACTAATTATGAATCTGATGGTAAGACTATTCAATATGTTGAAGAATACAATGCTAATGGCAACAAGATTAAACGTATTAAATATGATCGATCCAATAATATTGATTATATTGATGAATATAATGATGATGGTGATAAAATTAAATATAGTGAATATATTTATTCAACTGGTAGTTCTGTTGTTCAAAAAATTATTGTTAAACAATATGATCCTTCTAATTCTAGACTTATTTCGCATAAAGTTTTTGATAAACAAGGTAAATTGCTTCAAACAATTTGTTAATTGTTATTTTCATTCATTTCATTAAGAGCATTTTTATGCTCTTTTTTTTTGTTTTTTATGCTATAATTAGATTATGAAAATATTTCGCTTGCAAAAACAATTATTTTTGTTTTTTCTTTTTGTGTTCTTTTTTTGTGTTTTTCCTGTTTTTGGCTCTTATTTTGATAGTTCTAAATTTACTTTGGAAGATGAAATAAAAGCTAAGATAAGATTTGATTCAACTCGTGGTGGTTTTAGGTATAAAATTCCATCAAATATTCGTCAAACATTAATGGGTGTAGCTGATAATGTTGTTGTTTCTGATATTGAAGAAACTATGAATGATGTTTTACAATTTTATTTTCGTGTACCTGATTCACAAAGAGATGCTTCTTATTTGAAGAAAATGCATTATCGTGAAGAATTTACTGAAAATATGGAAGCTTTGTTAAACCGATATGCTATTTCGGGTTTAGAAATTTCTGAATTAAAAAAAGCAATAAAAGAAAAAGATGCTGAAATTGTTAAATTAAAAGTAATTCAATCTGAAACTATTATTCAATTAACAGAAGAAAACTTAGTATTAGAAAAAAAAATTAAGCAATTAGAAGCTCAAAATCAAACTCTTCAAACTCAAATTCGTGATGTGCTTCAATTAGAAAAAGATAAACAAGATTTGAATTCTCGTTTAGCTGATTTGATTGCTCTTCATCGTAAAATTGCTCTTGCTTATCAAGAAGCTGTTCAAACTAATAAATCTATTACTCTTACTTTTCCTGATTCTCCTTCGATGGTTGTTTATCCTCAACCTGTTTTTGAAACTAAATTGCTTGCTTTACAAGAAAAGATTGCTGAATTAGAGAAATTATTGAAAGATGCAAATTCTAATTCTCTTTTTGGTGATAAAATAAAAAAAAATCAAGATTTTAAAATTGATTCTTTAGAATCTCAGATTAAAGATTTAGAAGTTAAGCTTGAAGAAAATAGAAAACTTTTTCAAGAACAACTCAAATTTTTTCAAGAGAAAAATGTTTTATTAGAAGCTCAAATTAAAATTAATGAAGAATTTTTCCAAAAAGAAAAGAAACTTTTAGAAGCTCAAATTAAAGATAATGAAAAGAAATTTAAAGATGATGAAAAACTTTTAAAAGAACAAAATAATCTTTTGTCATCTCAAATTTCAAAGCTTGAAAAAGATTTGCGAGAAAAAAATAATAAATTAAAATCTTTACTTGTGAAACATCATGCATTAGAGGATCAAATCCTTTATTTAACAAATGATTTGAAAACTTCTGATTGGTTTCGTGAACAGTATAGTTTGTGTGTTGTTGAATTGCAAGATGAATTAGCAAAACATGTTTCTTTACAACATGATTTGGATCTTGTTCAAGAAAAATTTCGAAATTTACTTTTGGATTATAGTCATTTAAAGGCTTATAAACCTTATCTTGAAGAAGAACTTGCTAAAGCTCTTTCTCGTATTTCTTTCTATGAAGATTCACATTTAAAACGTCTTCAATCTTTAAGAGATTCTTTAGATGAAGAGAGAACCAAAATTATTCAATTAGACCAAGAAAAGGAAGATTTACAAAAACGCATTCTTTTTGAAAAAGAAAAAGAACATCTTAAACGTACTTTTGGTGTTTTTTCTTTGGCTCAGGATGAATTTAACCGTTTTCTTCAATTTACTCAGCAACAAAATTTTTTTCATTTTGCTCCTTATAAAATTGAAACTAAAAAGATTTTTAAGGCTTATGCCAATGATTTTACTTTTAAACCTCCTTATTCTAATCGTCGTTTTAGTGTTTTATTTCTTCATTTTTGCACTAATTTTCATGATGTTTTTGCTTTTCAGCGTTTTCGTTCTTTATATGTTGATAATTTCCAATTTTTAGGTACTTTTTATTTTTTGAAAGATTTTATTCATCAATGTTTTTTAAAATATGATGGTTTGTTTATGGGTTATTCCGTTGGTTATAAACATTATTTAAATTCTTTATTTAAGTTTTTTTATTCTATTTTTGCTGTGATTTTTTCTTTTATTTATCAACTTTTATTGCATATTTTTCCTGTGGTTCGTTATTTATACGAAACACCTGAGAATATTTTAAAAAACAACGCTCCACCTGGTTTATTTAATTATTTTTGGCAAATTTTGGTTGGTCTTGTTGATGCTTTAAGTCGTTTACTTTATTTATTTAATTCTGCTCTTGCTTTAATGTTGTGGGGTTCTAAAATAATTGTTGAAAAAGTTTTTACTACACAAGGTGCGATTATTGGTGGTCTTATTACTGCTGCTACTGTTAGTTCTTCTGTTGTTTCTGGTTTTATAACTAAATCTCCTGGGATTGGTGTTATGACTGGTGCTTTTGTTAAAAGTAGTTTGGATTTTTTGACTGATAAAATTTCTGATGGTATGCGATTTATGTGGGGTTTTTCTCTTTCTATGTGGCAGTTCTTTGTTTCTATTTTTCAAGGTACTCTTACTCTTACTACGCAAAGCTCTAATTTTTTTGTTGTTTTTTTGACGATGTTTGTTAATCTTGTTATTTGGTTTTTGCAAATTGTTCTTAAAGTTATTAAGTATTTTTTTGTTTTTTGGTTTTATTTTGTTTATTATTGTGTTTTGGAAGAAGAAGAGAAAACAAATATTTTATTACTTCCTTCTTCTTCTCAAAAATAAAAAAAAGTAAGTAGGTGTTTTTATGTTTTTAAGACAAAATGAACGTCAATCTTTTTTTCTTTTTTTTGGTTTTCTTTTGTTTGCTTTTTTGTCTTTATTTTTGCTTGTTTTTCTTTTTTGTTCTTTTGAACGTTTTAATTGCTATCGTGGTTTCCAAGTTATTTGGCAGTTTGATGATAAGGACCCCGTGAATACTGATTTGGCTATTTTAGCGCAAAATAAAGTTAAAAATGAAATTGAAGAACAAAAAAAAATAGTTGCTGAGGAAGAAAATAAGTTTGTTTTAGAGAATAAACAAAAAAAACTAGAAGAAGAAAATAAACAACTTTCTGATTTATTGCAAGAAGCAAAAAATAAATCTAAAAAAGAAGAAGAATCTCGAATTACAGCTGAAGAAAAATTTAAAAGAGAAGAAAATGAAAAATTTGGCGAAAAAGAAAAAAGACTTGCTGCGGAAGCTGCATTAGAAGCATCAAAAGAAGAAAAAAAATCATCTGAAAATAAAGCTAAAAAAGCAGAACCAAAACAAGAAACGGTTAATATTAGAAAAAAAGAGACAAATAAAAATACAAATCTAGCTTAATGTTATTGTTTTATTTTATTCTATCTTAAAATCGAATTTGGTATATTAATTGATAATTTTTTTTATAATAAATGAAACATAACAACACCCCTAAATAAGCAAGCGTAGCGCGCTAGTCGCGAACGCGATTTTTGTTTTTGTAAAAAACAAA
>NZ_VIAE01000012.1 GCF_007821455.1 Candidatus Phytoplasma pini | reverse complement strand
AATTAAAAATTTTTTCAGAAATCAAACTATAAGTAATAATTTCAAAAAAACGCTTAAATGATGTCTTAATATAACTCTTTCATGTGAAAGAGGGTTAATAATTTCTAAATAATTTTTGCTTTCGGTAAATAAATTAAAAATTTTTTCAGAAATCAAACTATAAGTAATAATTTCAAAAAAACCTAAAGAAGAAATTAAATTTCTTAATTCATCTAAAGTTTTTTGTCTTTCTGTTTTTGTGTTTAATTTAGGAACAATCGTTTTATAAGATTCAATTTGATTATAACCATAAAGACGTATTAAATCCGAAATAATATCTTCTTTAATTTTAATATCATGACGTCTTAAAGGCGCTAAAACTGTTAAAGAATCTTCAGAAATACTAATAATTTGATAATCTAAACGATGTAGAAAACGTTCTATTGTCTCCATCTTGAAATCAATATCTGTTTTAGAACGAATAAATTCTAAAGTAAGATTAATTGCTATATTTTTATATTTTTTTTTTTGAACAGAAATAATTTTTTTAGTCACTTTGGCTTGACTTATTTTTTGTAAAAGAAAAGTAGCTTTTTCTAAAGCTTGTTTTAATAAACTAATATCAATACCTCTTGTTAAACGCAAAATTTTTTCATTTTTTAAATTCATTTTTTTACTAGTTTTTAAGATATTTTGAGGTTGAAAATAAGCACTAGTGATAACGATATTTTTTGTTTTTTTATTGACTATATATTCAGGCATATTAATTATGCCTGCTATAGAAATTAATCGATCTTGATTATCAGTAATAACTAAATCATTTGGTGTTAAAAAAAAATCTTTTTTCTTTTCTTTTGTAATTGCTATTTTCTCTTCAGGATAAGCATTTCGAATTATAATCATATCTTTTTGCAAAGAAAATGTATCAAAAGCATCTAAAGGAATTCCATCTTCTATTAAAATTAAATTTAAAACATCTATAACATTATTCACTGGTTCAATATTATAAATTGATAATAAATTTCTTAACCATAAAGGTGAAATATCCACTTCGATATTTTCCAAATAACGAATATGATATTCTAAACAATTTTCACTTGAAATTTTAATTTCAAAAGAATTTACTTTTTCACTTTCTTCAACAAAAGGAAAAATAGGTTCTTTAAAATAAATAGAAGAATCATCAAGAACAGCTTTAAAATCTTTTGCAAACCCCGCATGAGATAAAAGATCAGATCTATCTGGTGTTAAAGCAATTTTTAATAAAAAACCTTTTAACCCTAAATATTCTAAAGCGCATGTTCCTAAAGGTGCTTCTGCATCTAAAAAAAGAATACCTTCTTTTTCTTCAAATGTTAAGATATCTAACGGTAATCCTAATTCTTCAGCGGAACAAATCATCCCTTGAGATTTTATATTATCGAATTCTTTTTCGACAATATACATTTTCTTTTTCTCTAAATAAGAACCCAAAAGAGCAACTACAACTTTTTTATTTGTTTCTAAATTAGAAGCGGCACATACAATTGATAAAATTTTAGCACCAATATTTACTTTCACAAAATTTATTTTTTTTTTTTGTGATATTTTATGAAACTCCAAAATTTCTCCTATGATTAAATGAGTATTTTTGCTTAAAATTTCTAATCTTTCTACTTCCATGATATGATCATTAATTAAATTCTCATAATCACTCAAATTATAATCCGAAGAAGAAAAATATTTTTTCAAAAGACTTTCATGAATTATCATCTTTTTTTAAAATATACCTCTTTTTGTTATATTTCAATATATTATATTTTTGATTTAAATATCTTGATTTATTTTAATTATTTTATAAACTGATTTAAAAAATTAATATTATTTTGATAAAAATAACTAATTTTTTCAATACCATATTTTAACATAGCGATACGTTCTATACCTAAACCAAAAGCTAAACCACTATATTTTTCTGGATTATAACCGCCTCTAGACAAAACTTGAGGATGAATTAAACCCGCTCCTAAAATTTCTAAATAAATATTTTTTTGCTGAAATTTTTTGATAACTAAATCTACTTCGAGACTTGGTTTTGTAAAAGGAAAATAAGAAGGACGAAATCTTAATTCTTGTTGTTTACCAAAAATGTTTTGAAGTAATAATACTAAAATTTCTTTTAAAATCCTGATATTTATGTTATTAATATGATCAATAGCAAAACCTTCTAATTGTATAAATTGATGGCTATGACTATCATCATCTTTATCTCTACGATAAACTTTACCAGAAGAAATAATTTTTAAAGGTTGAGACTTTTTTTCTAACATCGCTTTTACTTGCACAGATGAAGTATGCGTCCTTAAAAGATATTGATAATCTTGATTTAAATAAAAAGAATCTTGAATATCTCTTGCGGGATGTTCCTTATCAATATTTAACATTTCAAAATTATAAAAATCAGAAACTATTTCATCACCATCATAAATTGAATACCCTAAATTTAAAAAAAAATTTTCTATTTGTTTAATAATTTGATTTAAAGGATGGATATTTCCTTGAGATAATTGTAAATGAGGTAAAGTAACATCGATTTTATCTTTTTTTAAAAAATCATTTAATAATTGATTTTCTAATATTTTTTTCTTTTCTTCTAACAAAGACAAACATTTTTGTTTTAAAAGATTAATCTTTTGGCCTTTTATTCTTTTTTTCTCAACGGGAAATTTTTTAATTTCTTGAAATAAAAAAAATAAAATACCATTTTTTCCTAAATATTTTATTTCTAATTGTTTTAACTGTTCTATTTCATTGATATTTTTTATTTTAATAAAAAAATTTTCTAATAAACACTTTATTTCTTGATCCAAATCTTTTATTTTTTCTTGACTCATATAATTTTTTATTAATTCTTTCTATTAAATTTTGAATTTTCATACTTTCGCTTTTGATAAATTAAATCCATAATCTAATTAATTATTTTGAAATAATTCAAAAAAAATTGAAAATCAATTTTTAATAAATAAAAAAATATTTATCAAAAAGTAGTCTATTACTCGTATTTTTTCACATTATAAAAAAATCAAAATATCTTAAATTATATATCTATAATTATAAAATATAATAATTAAAATAAAACATTTTTTTAATTATTTTTATAATATTAAAAAATTATAAATAAATAATATTTCATAAATAATTATGCAAATATATTGATTTGAAATAATTTAAAAATATTTTATTTATATTTTTTTATTCTATCAAGAAAATAAACAAAAATGAAATTTATTTTCTTTTCCTTTTAATAAATAAATAATATTTAGGCGATGTTTCCAAAAAATTAAAATTGTTGAAAAAAAAATAATAATCAATTCACATAGTTCTATTGTTTCTATTTTTTTTATCCATGATATCCATAAAATTAAATCAACTAATATTGTTGCAATTAAAGAAGATAAAGAAGCATAACCGAATAACATCAAAACAATAACAAAAAATAAAATACCTAAAAAACCAATTATAGGATTAATTCCTGAGATAACACCAACTGAAGTAGCGATTGCTTTCCCTCCGCGGAATCTATTAAAAATAGAAAACATATGACCTAATATGGATGATAAACCGAAAAAAATTTTATAATCTTTATATTCATTAAGAATTGAAAAATTTGAAAAAAGAAAAACCAAAATAAATCCTTTTAAAAAATCTAAAATAAAAGTGATAATCCCATATTTTAATCCTAAAATTCGAAAAGCATTAGAAGAACCAATATTATGAGATCCTAAATAACGTAAATCTTTGTTTTTAAAAATTTTTCCTATTAATAATCCTGTTGGAATAGAACCAATTAAATAAGAAAAAAAAGAAATCATTATAAAAATTAAATATTTTAACTCAAAAATGTTTATCAGATTCATATGATTTATATTTCATTTCATTTTTTAATTTTTTTAATATTTTGTTTATCTTTAATATAAAGTTTTGTGAATTTTTTGAACTTGTTTTAAATATTTTTTTCATAATCAAGATATTTCTATTTTTATCCTTATAAATTACAATTAAAATGTTGAAAGATTAATATTTTTAGTTAATTTGAATCTATATTTTTTTCTTTTATTCAAAATGTTATTTTCTTTAAATGGAAGAAAAAGAACGTATATTTATTTTGATCGAAAGTCTTCTAAAAAAAGATTAACTATTTTGATTATTTTTTTGATTTTTGTACAATTAAAATTATTTAAAATCAATAATATTAATAACCATAATTAATCTTGAAATTAAATTTATATTTTAGCTAGATTATAACATAAATCAATTTTATTTAAAAATTTAATTTTGTCACTAAGAATAGTCAAATAAACACTGACTAAAACATTTTTTAAAGAACAGTTAATATATTAAATTTTTAAATAAAATCAATTACACATTTTTAATTTAAATTTAAAACGCAATAAATCATTCAATAAACAAATCTTATTGCTTTTTGACTATCAAAAATAAACTACACAAATTGGAACGATCGCAAATTCAATAAGGATTAGATTCAATAATCACAATAATAATAATAATTCCTAGTTGGTTGGATCACCATAACATTTTTTTCTAAAACAATTAAATAAAGATCATAATATTTCGAATTTTGAAAATAATTTTAATAAATTTTATGATATTTTTTCCTTTTAAAACTATTGTTAGCTAAATAAGAGATGAATTAGTAGATTAAAAAATATTTATTGGTTCTTGTAATAAATAATGTTTTTTCAAATAATTATTAATTCTCCATTAAGATAATTTTTGATTGATATTGAAACTTTCAAAAATCTAATGAATAATTTTAAACTTTTAAAAATATTTTAAATATTTTTTAATTTCATAAATAAATGATATATTTATTTTAACTTTAAATTATGTGATTTATATATTTTTTTTGGATTTTGAGTGATTAAATATTTTTATCGATTTATTTATCTATTCCTTTAATTATATATATAGTTATAAGAAAAAAATCTAATTTCTACCAAAAAAATTTTATAAAATAAATTTTCTTTTTATTGATCTTAAAATTGGTTTATTTTTTTTTATTTACAGATAGTCGCAAAAAGATAAAAAAACATATAATTTATTGTTTTTATAAACAAATTCTATATATTTCCAAATTAAGATTTTATTTTATTATCTATTGAAAAAATTCAGAAAGTTGAATAATAATTTTTTTTGAAAACAAAAAAATAAAAAATAATAATAAATCACTAATCAAAATAGGAATTAAATTTAATAAAAATATAAATGAAAAAGGACTGAAATAGAAAAAAGTTGTTAAAGCTTTAAATTTATTTTTTATTATGTCTTGAATTACATTAAAGTAAATATAATAACCATTAAAAGTTTTTGACAAACTTTGAAACAAGCTAATAATAAAGAAAATAAAAAAAATAAATAATATGTTTTTATTTTTATGATAAAATAACGAAATTAAAAAAAATGACATAATAGGAATTATAGAACCTGTTAAAATCATAAAAAAAATAACTTGATTTTTATTAAAATTATTTGGAATTAGATTATAAACACCAAGATAAGAAGAAAAATCAAACAAAACCACTTGTAACAAACAATATAAAAAAAGAAAACAAAAACTTATTTTTAAAGGAAATAAAAAAATAATTAAAATCAAAGGTAAAAACCAAAAAGGAAACAAACTAACTCCTATAATAGGCATTTTCAATTGAGGTAAACATTGTTTAATTGAAAATAAAATCAAACAATTGGAAACTAAAAAAGAACCTAAAATAATTTGTTTCAGTTTTATGTTTTTCATATTTTTTTTATTCTATTTTTGAAATTCCGTTTTTATATTCTTTTTTTAAATTATCTACTATTGTTTCGTTTCCAGGAACAAAATGTATAAATATGTATTTTTCTAATTCAGGATAATTAATTTTTATAAACTTAATCAATTTTGTTTTTGGTTTTCATTTGATGTTGTTTTATCTTTTGTGCTTGTTGTAATTATTTCTTTGTTTTTATTTTCTTTTTGATTTTTTAATTTTTTAGATTTTAAAAATTTATATACGAACAAAGAAATAAAAATAGTTATAATAAATAAAAATAAAAAATACTTCCAATATCTTTTCAAAAAATATTTTTCGTCATATTAAAATTATGGTGTTTGCTTTCCGAAACACATAATATTTATATCACTTTTAAATAAATAAATTCAAATAATTCAAAAACATATACTAATTTATTAAAACTAATTATAAAATATCAATTTAAAAATATATTATTTATAATATATTTTTATTAAATGGAATAAATTCATCAAAATCAAAGCTGATAAATCGGCTTTGATTTTAACATAACTGTAATTATTAATTATATTTAACCAACTACAAAAAAAGGTTGGGCGCCAAAAAAATGCCAGAATATCATCAGTTTAACTAACTTCTAGGGCGATTAAGACCTTATAATGAACCTACTCCTCACGGAAAAAAGTTAACAACCCTTACAAGGCGAAGATAATCTAACCAATGTTTGGATTTTCTAATGAAAACCTACAAATGAGAGGCTAGTAAAAATACGGTTTACTACAATGAAAGTTG
This sequence comes from Candidatus Phytoplasma pini, assembly GCF_007821455.1. Classification (GTDB taxonomy): domain Bacteria; phylum Bacillota_I; class Bacilli_A; order Acholeplasmatales; family Acholeplasmataceae; genus Phytoplasma; species Phytoplasma pini. Next base: position 1,709 of record NZ_VIAE01000012.1, on the reverse strand, counting down.
TTAAGCATGTTCAGACTATAACATTAGGAAAGATTCTAATCTCATAAAATGACATAATTATGTTATAAAAGAGGCTAATTTTATTTTGCAAGGGCAACCTACAAAAACTGCCTAAACTTTAACTATAAGGTTTTAGGTCTATGAAAAAAGAATGTTGCTTAAAGACGTATGTTTGAAAACTTGCTTGTACGGTTTAGAACGGGACTAGGTTTGTAATAAAAGGCAAGATATCTTGCCAGTAAACGCGTATGTTCTATCGCTAAAATTATATTTTTTTGAACATTATGAATCATATAAATAAAATGTTTTTGTTTGTAATATCGTAAGAATAAATAAGTTTTAAAAAACTTTTAAAATTTTATAAACTATTTATATCTTATATTTGAATAAATTGATTATTCAAAAAATCAAATATTTATATTCTTTAAGTCTATTAAAAACATTTAAATTATTCTAAATAGATTAACTTGAATATAAAACATATTATTAATAACATATCGAAAGATAATTAATTTTAATCAACTTATTATATTATTTTTATCATTATTAATAACGAGTAGTAATTTAATTATTTTCTGATAATGATTTAATTAATTTGCCTTCTTGATTATAATAATTAGTTTTAATCCATTTATTATTATTATCATATTGAAAAATAGCAAATTCTTTGTTTTTGGATACTGATTTAATTAATTTTTGTTCTTTATTAGAATCTAGTTCATAATAAAAAACATTACCATCTTTAAATGGCTTTTCTTCATAAATATATTTTGAATATTTTTTATTATCATCATTCTTATAAAATTTAAATTTTTTATAAGTTCCTTCTTTTGTGTTTTCTTCTGTTAAAGTATCTAATATTAGAATAATATCATCCTCAATAATATAAGTATAAGTATTAATTATTGATGAAACTGGAATTTTAAATACCATAGTTTTCTTTTTGCTATCTTCGGAATTTGAATATTCTATTGTATTATATTTTTTTTGATCACTAAATATAGGATCAACTTCATCATTTTCTTGCATTAAGGATATTCTATCTTTTGAATAATCTTTTGAAGATAAAAAACTATTTTCGAAATAGAAATAATTTTTTATTTCTGGTGTTGTTTCAATTGTTTCATCATTATTATTGATCGAAGATGTTTCTTTTTCTTTATAATAATATTTTTTTTGATTTATTTGGTCTTTTATAAGATATATAGGTTCAGGTTCTTTTGGAATCATGAACATTCTATCTTTTGATAAACTTTGTTTTTGTTGTTTTTTTTGTTTTTGTTGTTTTTGTGAATTGTTTGTTTCTATCATTTTGGATTTCTCAGATTTGACAAATCTATATATGAACAAAAAAGTAAAAATAGTTATGATTAATAAACATAAAAACCATTTCCAATGCCTTGATAAAATACTTTTTGACATATTAAAATTTTTTGCGCGCCTTCTTTCTAAAACACGTAATATTATACCATTTTTATTGGATTAAAATTAAAATAAATTAAATACTAATTTTTTATAAAAAAATAACATTTATATTTAATATTTTATTTTTGTTTTTTCAAAAAAATAAAAAAAAAAAAAAAAAAAATTAATTTTTTTTTTTTTTTTTATGTTATTTTTTTTTTTTTTTTAATTATTTTTTTTTTTTTTTATTTTTTATTTTATTTTTTTTTTTTATTTTTTTTTTTTTTTTTTTTTTTTTTTTTTTT
>NZ_VIAE01000009.1 GCF_007821455.1 Candidatus Phytoplasma pini | reverse complement strand
GTTTTTAAAAAAATTGTTTTAATTTTAGATAAATTCAAATAATAAAAATATGAAATATAAAAAATATTGTGAATAAATAAGAAATTATTTTTTTAATTTTAATTCTTGAAATAATAAATAATTTAAAAAAATTTTTATTATAAAAATAAATTTTTTTTCAAAAATTCTCTTTTTTATTTTTTTTACTTAATATTTATATGTGATCTTCAATTATCTAAAAATAATCCTAATTTTATTATTATTAGGATTTTTTTAAATTATATGATAGAATAAAGTTAGTTGTTTTTCTATAAAAAGAAAAAAATAAAATCCGAAAATAGGAGCATTGATAAAATTTATATTTATGGATAATGATGATCTGACCGAATATTGTTATAGTTTTATTTTCACTTATGATCCTAATCTTATTAATGAGAAACAAAGAATTAGGAGTTGTAAAATTAAATGAGTCAACCTTTAGTCATACTCATAATTTTAATTCTTATTTTAATAAATTCTTTTTTATCGGCTAAAGAAATTGCTTTTGTTTCATTGAGTGAAAATAAAATTAATTTAGAAGTCAAAAAAGGTTTTAAAAAAGCATTAAAAATAAAAAAATTTAAAGAAAAACCAAGTCATTTTTTAACTGTTATTCAAATAATGGTACATATTTTAACTTTTTTTCAAGGAATTATTTTAAATGATCATATAATATCGAATAAAACAATGAACAGTTATTTTTATTTTAAATATTTTATTGAAATAACAGTAATTTTTATTTCAATTGTTTTTGGCGAAATCATTCCAAAAAGAATTGCTTTAGTTTTCCCTTTAAAGACTGCTTATTTTTTAACAAGCATTTTTGATTTGATTTGTTTTTTAGTAAAACCTTTTTTTTGGTTTTTAAATAAAATTAGTAATTTAATTTTATATTTCCTTAAAATTGATATTAATATTAAAAAAGATGTTGTTGCTGAAGATGAATTAAGATTTTTATTAAATGTTTCTTATCGTAAAGGAATTATCGATAGTAATGAAAATAATATGATTCAAAATATTTTCGATTTTGATGGAACCATTGTTTCTAATATTATGTGTCATAGAAAATCAATTGTAGCTATTGAATCCGATATCACAAAAAAAGAATTAATATCTTTTATTTTAAAAGAAAAATACACGAGATTTCCTGTATATGAAGGAAATATTGATAAAATTATAGGTATTATTCATGTTAAAGATCTTATCAAAGGTTTATTAATAGAAAATAATTCACAACAATTTTGTAAAGAAAAATTTCATGACCAAAAAAAAAAAATAGCACAGATTAATGAAACAGAATTCCAATTAGATAATATTATGTCCCAAAATCAAAATAGTAATAAATTTGATATTAAACATTTTTTAAGAAAAGCTTATTTTGTGATGGAATTTAAAAATATTAGCGAATTATTTAAAGAAATGCAATTAACACAAAATCATATTGCGATTGTTGTTGATGAATATGGTGGTACTTCAGGACTTGTTACTATAGAAGATTTAATTGAAGAAATTTTAGGCGATATTAAAGATGAGTATGACAAAAAAAATGTTGATGATATTTTAAAAATTTCAGATAAAGAATATATAATCAAAGGCACTAGTCATTTACACGAAATAGAAGATCATTTAAAAGCTAATTTACCTATCGAAGAATACGATACTTTAAGCGGTTTTATGTTGAGTAAATTTAAAAAAATGCCTGACAAAAATACAGAAATTGAAATTATTTACAATGATTGGAAATTCATTGGATTAACACATGATGGTTTAGTTATTGATAAAATAAAAGTAAATAAATTAAATAATGATATATTGTCGTCAAAAATAAAAGACAATTAAATAAATTAAATAACAATTATTCAAATAAAATAAATTATTTTTGATTGAAATTAAGTTATTTTTTACAAATTTTACAAATAATATTTATTAAAAAAATGATTTTTTTACTTAGAAAGAATAATTATTTATGGATTCTTTTCTTTATCAATGTCATATAAATTTACTTGAAACAAAGTTAAAAACTAATTTTATTCAAGGACTAAACACTTCACAAGTTAAAGAAAAGCTTTTAATAGAAGGATTAAATAAATTAGTTAAAAATAAAAAAATATCTTTGTGGAAAAAAATATTACAACAATTTCGTGATTTATTTGTTTGTATTTTATTATTATCTGCCATAATTACTTTTTTTATTGGTATTATTTACAAACAGCAAGAAGAAATTTTTGAAAGTATTTTAATATTAATTATTGTTTTTATTAATATCTTTTTAAATCTTTTTTACGAAAAACAAAAGAAAAAATCCTTGAAATTAGTTAAGGAAAAAACCAAACCTTATGCTAGAGTTGTAAGAGATGGTGTTTTACAATTAGTTCTTAAAGAAGAATTAGTAGTAGGCGATATTGTTTTTGTAGAAACTGGAGATGTAGTTCCTGCTGATATAAGAATTATTCAATCTAATAATTTAAAAGTAGATGAATCTATTTTAACAGGTGAAACAGCATCTATAATAAAAGAATTTTGCGAAGAAAAAAATGGTTCTTTTGATTTGTTTAATTCTTATCATTTAATCTTTCGTGACACTACTGTAATATATGGCAACTCCAAAGGAGTAGTTGTTTACACAGGAAAGAAAACACAAATAGGAAAAATCACTAAATTTATTTTTGAAAATCAAGATAAAAAATCTCCTTTAGAAGAAAATATTCAACAATTAACTAAATTTTTAAGTTTATTAATTTTATTTCTCGTTGGTTTTAATTTTATAATTAATTTATCAAAAAATTATTTCACTCAAAAAAATATTAATTTTTTTATAATTCAAAAATTATTTTTAATTTCTATAGCTCTTGCAGTAGCGGTTATTCCTGAAAGTTTATTAACAATTATAACTATTATTTTGACTATTGGTGTCAAAAAATTACTTTCTCAAAAAACAATTATTAAAAAATTAAGAACTTTGGAAACTTTAGGTTCTATCAATATTATTTGTACTGATAAAACAGGCACTTTAACTGAAAATAAAATGAAAATTCAAAATTTATATTTTTTTCATCAAAATGTTAAGATTAACAAATCACTTAAACATCATGAACTTTCTCAAATTATTATTAAATTAATCACTTATGGAATTTTATGTAATAGTCATGATATTAGTTTTTCGATTAAACCAAATATTAAAAATTTAATTGACCCAATAGATCAATCTTTTATTGATTTAGCTTACTTTTTAAATTTGAATATTTACCAAATGCAATCACAAAATGTTAAAATTAAAGAATTTCCTTTCGATAGTAAACATAAACTTATGATTACTATACATAAAAATAATAAAGGATGTCTTTTAGTTGTTAAGGGAGCGGCTGAATTAATTTTAAGACTTTCTTCTTTTATAGAAAAAGAAGAAAATCAAATAATAAAAAAAAATAAAATAAATGAAAAAATTATTGAAGAAAATTCAAATCTTATAGCTAGCCAAGAAGGTTATAAAATTTTAGGCGTTGCTTATTCTTTTTTTGATGAAAAAATATTATTATCTAAAAATCTTTCAATTAATGATATTTTAGAAAAAATAAACAAAAATCTTATTTTTTTAGGAATTTACTGCATCGAAGATCCAATTCGTGCAGAAATTTTGCCAATAATAAAGGAATTAAAAAAAGCATCTATTATTCCTATTATGATTACTGGTGATAATTTATATACAGCTCAAAATGTTGCTTATCGATTAAAAATTTTTGATTATAAAACAGATTTAGCGATAACGGGAACAACTTTAGATCAATGGTCAGAAAAAGAATTTTTAAAAAAATTACCTTTTATTAAAGTTTATGCTAGAACTAATCCTGAACACAAATTAAAAATAATCCAAACATTACAAAAAAAAGGAAATATTGTAGCTATGATTGGCGATGGAGTCAATGATGCTGTTAGCATTAAAAAAGCTGATGTTGGTATTGCAATGGGGATAACAGGAACAGAAATCACCAAAAAAGCTTCAGATATGATTTTAACAAATGATGATTTTACAACCGTTAAAACAGCTATTTTTGAAGGTCGTAATATTTTTAAAAATATTCAAAAAAGTATTCTTTTTTTACTGAGTTGCAATACAGGAGAAATTATTGTTATTTTATATAATACTATTTTAGGTCATTTTTTATTCAAAACGGATTTAGTCATTTTAACAGCTTTTCAAATTTTATGGATTAATTTAATAACTGATTCTTTAGTTGCAGTTGCACTCGGCATGGAGCCTCCTGAAAAAAATTTAATGCAAGAAAAACCGCGTAATATCAAAACTTCTTTTTTGAATAAAAAATTAATTTTAAAAATCATAGCCGAAGGTTTTATGATTGGTTCTTCAACTTTCTTATCTGCTTGGATAGGGTATAAGATACATGGTAATAGCAAGGAATATGCTCAAACATTTGCTTTTACAGTTTTAATTTTTTCACAATTAATACATGTTTTTAATTTAAGAAATTTAAAAAAATCCATTTTTAAAATTAAACCTAATTGGTATTTGAGAAAATTTTTTTTCTTAAGTTGTTTTTTGCAAATAATGCTTTTCGTTATTCCTTTTTTACAACAAAAATTTCAATTATATCCTTTGTCAAAATTAGATATTTTTATTATTTTTATGTTTTCGTTTGTTCCTTTGATAATTTCAGAAATAATTAAAAAAATTTTTTTTAAAAAATAATTTATTTTAATTGCATTATTTTTAATTATTACAAAGATTAAGGCTTTCACTGATTCTACTCAAAATTTTAGAAAAGAATTTAAAAAAATAAATCAAATTTCTCAAAAAATAGAAAATTAAATTGATAAAAAAAGTGAAAATATAGATAAAAAAATTAATATTTTAAAATACAACATATCTTCTTATTAAGGTTCTAAAAAAAGTTAATAAAATAATTATTTTTGTGTTCCGTTAATAAATTGAATTTGATTAATTTTTTTTATAGACATTAAATCTTCAATTTCGGAAATTTCTTTAGGTATTTCACACGTTAAATTAACATTTCCTTTGCTTGTCACTAAAATATCATCTTCAATTCTAATACCTAGATTTAAATTTTCAAAATATAAGCCAGGTTCTACAGTGATTATGCTATTTTCTCCAATATTTTTTGTATTATCTCCGACATCATGCACATCTAAACCTAAATAATGACCTAAACCATGAGCGCAATATCGAAAAAATTCTTTTTCTTCTTGCAAAAAATCTAATTTTTTTAAACCTTCAAATAATATTTTTCTGCCATATTGATTGAATTCTAACCATGTATGTTCGGGTCTTACTTTTTTAATCATTGTTTTATTAGTTTTTAAAACTAATTCATAGATTAATTTTTGTTGATGTGTAAATTGTCCGTTAATAGGGTAGCAACGTGTTACATCAGAAGCATAATTATGATAATTGACTCCTGCATCTAATAAAAGCATCTCTCCTTTTTTTAAAAAACCTTTTTTTTTACTATAATGTATAATAGTAGCGTTTTTTCCAGAAGCTGCAATTGTATCAAAAGAAGGTTTTAGTTGCTGTTTTTCTAATAAATAATGATAAAAAGAAGAAATATCATATTCAAATAAACTAGATTTGATTTTTGGAACTAATTTATCTAAAATGTTTTTTTGTATTTGAACAGCTTTTTTAATTTCTTCTATTTCTTCTGATTGTTTTTTTTGCCTCAAAAGAGATAAAATAGGATAACTATTATGGATTTTTAAATAAGGGAAATTATTTATCAACATACGAGCTTTTTGAAGAGCGCAACTTGGTGTTTCATCTTTATCAAAAGGCGATAAATCAAAATAAAGATTGTCTATTTTGTTCATAAAAAAATAACGCATGTTATTCAACATTGAATTTAAAAAATTTTTAAAAGTTGTTATTTCCAAACAATTTTCTAAAGGGATAGATGATATTTTGGATGCTTTTTCGAAACTTAAAGAATCTCCGTTCCATAAACTTTTGATTTGATTGTTTTTTTCTAAAAATAAAAAAGTTTTTGTATTTTGTTCTTCCTTGATTAATATCAAAACGACATTTTCTTGTTCTATTCCTGTTAAATAATAAAAATTACGATTGATTTCAAAAGGAAATTTTAAATCTTCTGTTCTAGATTTACTTTTTCCTGAAAAAAATAAAGCTATACTTTGGGATTTTATTTTAGATAAAAAAATTTGACGATTTTTTTGAAAAAATAAAGAATACATCAATTTCTCCTTTTTTAATAAAAGATATTTTTTATAATTTATTGTTTAAAAAAATATACTAAATTAAAAAAAATAATTTATACAAAAATAAATCTTAAATAAATCTTAATAATTTGAAATATTATATTTTAAAAAATAAAAAGAAACACGAATTATATTCTTTATTTATGTTTTTTTAGATGTTTTATAAAGTAATAAATAATAAAAAATTTATTTTTTACTATTTTACAAAATAATTATTTATATTAATTATTTTAATTTAGTTAATATTATATATTAATTTATGTCTAGATTTTATTTTTTGATTTTTTCTTTAATATTTTTGAATTTTTCATATACTTTATTTTTCTTCTGTTTCTTTAAAATTACTTTAATTTAATTTTTTTTAGGGTTGAAATAAGAAACTAAATCTTGAATAATTAGATTCAAAGAAAAACTTGTTAAAAAAATAATAATAAAAGGTCCAAAAAATAAATGAGGATAAAATCTAAAATCAGAACGACTGGATTGTAAAATATTACCCCATTCTGGAATTTGCTGATCTAAACCCAAACCAATAAAACCAAATCCTGAAATAACCAAAATATTAATTGTTATACCCATAACAATTTTAGTAATTAAAAAAGGCCAAATATTAATTAAAATATGTTTTTTAATTATTTTCAAATCACTAGAACCAAGGGCTTTGGAAGCTTTAATAAAATCTTTTTGTTTTATTTGTAAAACATTAGAACGCACTCCTTTGATGAAAGTAACAAGATTGGTGATAACTAAAATAAAAATTAATGTAAATTCACTTCTTTTCAAAAATAACATAATAATAATTGCTAAAAGTATATCAGGAAAAATAATTAAAATATCACATATAAAATTTATAATACTATCTATAAAACCACGGAAATAACCTGATATAAGACCTAAAAATGTTCCTATTGAAGCACTTATTAAAATAGATAAAACAGATATTCTTAAAGATATTTTTGTCCCCGCTAAAACACGGCTAAATAAATCATATCCAGAAGCATCAGTACCTAACCAATGTTTCGAAGAAATACCTTCTCGAATCGGATAATTAGGTTTATCAGGATTATAATCATTGAATTTAGTCCAAGGTATTATCAAAGAACTTAAAAACAAAATACTTAAAAACAAACCGCCAATAGTAATCCCTTTGTATTTTTTTAATATCTTTTTTAATATTATAATTTTGTTTTTAAAAACAAACCATAGATTAAATTTATTATTATTTTTCATATTTTACCTTTTTTATATAAATAAAATTATTTTTTTATTTATTTCTAGGATTTAAATAAATATAAATTAATTCAAAAAATAAATTAAAAGTAATTATTAATAACGAAATCATGATAATGCAACATTGTATAACTGGGTAATTTCTTTCGTTAAAAGCACTTATCATCAAATTTCCGATACCTTTTATATTAAAAATGCTTTCTGTAATAATAGCACCGCTTATTAAAGAGCTATAAATTAAACTAATATGCACTAAAATAATAAATAAAATATTTTTTAAAGCATGTTTAAATATAATCGTTTTTTTTGATAAACCTTTAGCATAAGCTGTCATAATATAAGGTTGTTGTAAACATTCTTCCATATTTACTTTTGTTATTCTAAAAATAGAACTACTTACAATTAAAGATAGAGTTAAAATGGGTAAAAACATTTCATGAATATTTTCAAAACCAGTTAAAGGAAATAAACCATAACGATTTCCTAAATAATATTGTAATAAAAATCCAATAATAAAAACAGGAGATGACAAAATTAAAGTAAAAAAGAAATTTAATAAAATATTTTTTTTACTATTATTATCAAAAACTGAAGATAAAACACCTAAAAAAATTCCTATTAAAGAACCAAATAAACAACTCATAATAGATAATAAAAAAGTACTTTTAAAAGCTTTTAAAAAAACTTCTAAAGCTTTAGGTTTATCTCCAAAGTAAGAATTCCCAAAATCAAATTTAAAAAAAATATTCTTTAAATATTTTATAAATTGTTCAGAAATAGGAATATTTAAACCTAATTCTTTTTCTATTCGAGCTCTTTCTAATGGAGTTGGAGATTTTGAACCAAACATAGAATCAATGGGATCTGCTGGGATTAATTTTAAAGAAAAAAAACTTATAATTATAATAATAATAAAAATTAATAAAGCATAAAAAAACTTTTTTAAAAAAAATTTTAACATATTTATTTTTAACTACCTTACTAATAAAAATTATAATTAATTTCATTAAATTTAATGTTTTTTATAAACAAAAAATATTTTATTTTTAAAATTAATATTATTATTTTATTTTTTATAAAATATATTGAATAAATAACATTGTTATTTTTTTAGATATAACAATAATAATTATTATTATGAAAAATACTTATTTATATAAACATTATTGAATTTTCTTGATATTTTGTTGGAATATTTCTTTATATATTTTATTTTTCAAATATTTGTAATTCTTTCATTACTATATTTTCATTATCATTATCGCGATATAAATTATTTTTGGCTATTTTCATTTTATTAACTTAATAATATGCATTATGTTATTTTTTATAGTGATTGATTATTTTTTATTTATTATAATTTTAATTTTTATAAAAGTAATACTAAAAAAATTGTACATTAGATATTACTTTAAAAAGTATAATGAAATTTTATCATCTTTTTTTATAAAAAATTACTTTTCTAGAAATTTTTTCTTTTTTTTTAAACTCGATATTGAAATTTTATTCAATAAAAATTTTGATTTAAAATACATTATCAAAAAAAATTTCTAAAAAAGTAAGCATTTTTTTAGAAATTCGATATCATTTAGTTTAATAATTTATAAAAATCACTTGATTATTTAATCATTTACTTTAAAAAATTAATCTCATTGAATTTTTTTTAATGTCATTGAATACTTTAAATCAATAATATCTATTTTAAATTTAGTTTAAAACCAAAAAAAGATTTTAAATTGTTATTTTTTTGCATATTTTTTAACATCATAAACCATGAAAAGAATATTTGTTTAAAATAAAAGAAAATAGATTTTTTCATGGATGTTGTTTGTTTTTTTCGAATGATTATTAAATAATTCTAGTAATTAATAAAAAGCTTTTTTTTATTATTTTGATCGATATTTGGATAAATCAAAGATTTAATCCTTAATGCTTGTTTTAAAAAAGTATTTAGATAATGATTGTAATTTAATCATGATTAAATTACAATCATTATCATTTAAAATGGTTTTTTTTGTTGTATTAATACAAAACAAAAGTGCACCCTACCTAAAAAAAAGTTGCGTAATATATTTTTATTTTATTCGTCATTAAAAACAATATAATTGGTAGTAATTTTGTTAAACACAATTGAATTAATGTTTTTGTTCATTTTGATTATCTTTTGACCATAAATAGATTAAAAAGAAAATATCAGAAAAAAGACTAATCACTGTATTAGCTTTCACACCTAATTCAAAGTCAAAACATAAAGTCATCAGATTAGTAATAATAAAACCAATATAACTTAAGGTAACTAGTATTAAAATAATTTTAGGATTCAATTTCATTTTCATTTTTTTCTTTAAATAAATTATTATTATGAATAAAATAAAATAAACTAATGTTTAATAAAATAATATTTTTTCACTAATTTATTTCTTAATATTAATTAATAATTTTAATATTTTATTGAATTTTAATTATAAATATTTTCTTTGTTTTTAACAGTTTAATGTTTAAGATAAATAATTTTATAAAAACTTATTTTTTCTTATTTTTGTTAAATTATACGTACTAAAAAAATCACATTTAAATCCTTCTGGATTTAATTTATCAGAAATAATAGAATAACTATTATTAGCACTTACTGGTATTACATAAACTCTGTCGTGTAAATATTGTTGAACTTCTTGGATATTTTTTATAAAGTCCTGTTCTGTTAAAGCATCTTCTGCTAATTTTAATTTTTTATCAATGTTCTCTTTATCATTAAAGCCTTTTTCTTTTTTATCATTAGAGCCTTTTTTTACTTTATCACTGCCAACATGTGAAAAATTACTTGGAGAATCAGATTTAAAATAATCTCCTAATGCTTTATGTCCATATTTTAATTCATGAAATTCTCCTAAAAAAGCCATTTGATGTTCATTTTCTTTCATTTTTTTTAAATGTTCATTAAAATTATTTTGTTGTAAAACTACTTGAAAACCTACTTCTGTTAAAGATGAGCATACTTTTTGTACTAAACTAATATTGTCTTTTTCTGACACAAATATTTTTATATTTTTGTCTTTTTGTTCTTTAAAATTTGCTACTAATTGTTTTGCTAATTCTTTACCTTTTTTTTTGTTTTTTCCCCATTCTGTTTTTTCCCAATAATAAGGAAGATTTTTATTATAACCTATCAAAGAAGGATGTAAATAAGAATTTAAAGGAATATTAGGCGATTTAATATCTCTTAATATTTCTTGAAAGTTTAAAGCACAAGCTATTGCTTGACGTTGTTCATAGTTAGTTGATGTTTTATTAAGATAAATATATGAACATGCAGCGGTTTGATTTTCTAATACTTTTAACCCTTTTATTTTTCCTTGATTTATTTTTTCTTTTAATTCAATAGCTTTCATATTATCAAAACTCCATATAGCGTCTAATTCAGATCTTTCTATTTTTTGTATAACAGTATCATCATTGTTGATTATTAGAATAATTATTTTTTTAGGAGCATTTAAAACAATATCTTTATCGTGGTATTGGTTGAAAAGTTCTAATTCAATTTTATTATCTTTTTCATAATTAATTATTTTATAAGGACCTGTTCTTATTTTTAATCCTGATTTTTCATCTGATTCGATAGCCTTTTTATTTAAACAACGAAAAAACTTTTTAAAAGGAAAATCCCAATACAAATAATCTCTTTTTAAAAAGATATTAAATTCTTTATTATCTATTTTTTCTATTTTATCCATATTATCAAATACATTATGTTTTTTGTTTATAAATCTATAGTAAGTAAAAACAACGTCATCTGTTGTTATTGGTTCGCCATTATGAAATTTTATATTATCTTTTAATTTGAAATTTATTTTTTTACCATTTTTTGTATATTCTGCTAATCCTTGATTTTCTCTTATCGAGGTATTTGCTATCAAAGTATCATGAGTTAAATTAAATATTTTATCGGAATGATTTGATTCTGTATGACCTCTATCAGTAACATCATGACCTGATACATCGCTTGCCATGGAGACATGGTATATCCCACTAGCTAATCTAGAAATACTTTTATCATCATTACTTTTTTTCAAATATAATATCAATATTATAGATATAATAATAGCCAAAGTAATCGAAAGAAAATATTTTATGTTTTTATTAAATTTTTTCATTATTTTATTGTTCCTTAATTTTTTGTTTATATGTTTAAATTATATAATATTAATTTTTTAAATCAAATTAAATAAAAAATATTATTATTTTTAAATTTTTAAAATTATTAAACACTTGTTAACAAATAATCATTTAATAAAGATTTAGTATAAGGATGATTAGGAGATGTTAAAATTTTTTGTGTTGAAGCGCTTTCGATTATTTTTCCTTGAAACATAACGATAATATCATCAGAAAATTGGGAAACAACTCCTAAATCATGAGTAATAAACAAAATAGAAGTTTTTTTTTCCTTTTGTATGTTATTAATTAAATTTAAAATCTCATTTTGTACAATAACATCTAAAGCAGTAGTTGCTTCATCAAAGATTAATATTTTTGGTTCACAAACTAAAGCCATCGCTATCATAACTCTTTGACACATTCCGCCTGATAACTGATGAGGGTAAAAATTCATAATTTTTTCAGGATTCAAAATTTGAACTTTTTTTAAAATTTCTAAAGTTTTGTTATAAGAATTTTTATAATTCATTTTTTTATGTAATTTTAAAATTTCTATAATTTGATCCTTAATTTTAAAAACAGGGTTAAGACTAGAAATAGGATCTTGAAAAATCATAGCTATTTCATTACCACGAATTTTTTGCATTTCTATATCATCAAATTCAGAAATTAATTGATTATTGAAAATAATTTCCCCTTGATATATTTTTTGGTTTTTATCAAATAATTTTAAAATAGAATTAGCTGTTTGACTTTTTCCGCTTCCTGATTCACCTACTATACCAAGCGTTTTGCCTTTTTTTAATTCAAATGAAACTCCTCTAACAGCTTTTATTAAACCTTGTTCTGTTTTAAAATAAGTATGTAAATTGTTTACTTTTAATAAGCTCATAAATAAACTATTTATCCTTTTTTAAAGTGCATAAAACAAAATGATCTTTTGAAACTTGATACCAATCTAAATCTTTTTGACCTTTGTGAAATAAAAATTCAAATTCTTTCATTCCATAAGTTATTTCATATTTAGTAAGGACGTTTTTTTGAATATTTAATTTAGGAATAGCATTTAATAACTCTTTAGTATAAGGATGAATAGGATTTTTAAAAATTTCTTCAGTAGACGCTAACTCTATTAAATTACCTAAATGCATTACAGCGATGCGATTACTTAAATAACGTGCAACTCCTAAATCATGAGTAATGAAAAATAAAGTTAACTGATATTTTTCTTTTAAATCTTTTAAAAGATATAAAATTTGTCTTTGAATAGAAACATCTAAAGCAGATACTATTTCATCACAAACAATAAATTTTGGTTTTATGATAAGAACTCTTGCGATTGCAATTCTTTGTCTTTGGCCACCTGATAATTGATGTGGATAACGATCATACAAATGATAATCTATACCACATTTACTCATAATATCTAATATTTTTTCTTTATATTTTAGATCTTTTTTATTTTTAACCATTTTATGAATTAAAAGACCTTCTCCTATGATATCAGAAATTTTTAAACGTGGATTTAAAGATGAATAAGGATTTTGAAAAATAATTTGTAAATCTTTTCTTATGGTATTCATTCTGTTATTATTTAAACACGTAAGATCAATATTATTCATTTTTTCATCTTTATAGAAAACATGACCTGAAGTAGGTTTTTGTAGTTGCAAAAGAACTTGTCCTAAAGTAGATTTTCCAGAACCAGAACCACCTACAATTGATATTATTTCTCCTTTAAAAATAGATAAACTAATATTATTATTGGATTTCAAAAAAATTTTATTTTTCGAAAACATTTTATTTTCAAAAAAATGTTTAGATAAATTTTTAATTTCGATTAAAATTTTTTTTTCACTTCTTTGTTTTATAATATTATCCAAAATTACACACCTTTTTTTTATTTTAAAATAATAAAATGATTTAAAATTTGAAATCTTAAAATATTAAATTTATATAATATATATTTAATATATTAATATTAATGTATGGAAATGAAAAAAATTACATGATAGAACAAATATATTATTTTAAAATAAAAATATATATCAAACATAATTTTAATAAGAAAAATTAAAATTAATAGATAAATATTAAAAAAAATTATTTATTTTGATTTTTTTATTCATTATGCAAGATAATTTTAAATAATTAAAAAAAATAATTATATTATCATACAATGAATTTATAATATATTTTTTTAATAAATATTTAAAAAAATGAATAGAGATATCAAATTTATTTTTAAAAAATCATAATAAAAATTTTTCTTTTAAATAATCTATAAATATATAAGGATTAATTTTTTCTTCTCCCGTAGCTATATATAATAATTCTTTAGGTTTTTTTAATGAACCAAAATTTCTAAAATTGTTATTTAAATAATTATTTAATTGTTTAAAATCTCCTTGTTGAATGTTATTTTGAATTTCAGGATATAATTGTTTTATTTTTTTCATCTTCATAGCGGCAATTATCATTCCCTTTGCATAACTAGGAAAATAACCAAAAGAACCTTGAGACCAATGAATATCTTGAAGACATCCTTCGCTAAAATTACGAGGAGTTATTTTTAAATATTCTTTATATTTTTGATTCCAGTAATCAGGTAAATCATCTAAACTTAATTGATCGTTTATTAATAATTCTTCAATTTCAAAACGCAAAATAATATGCAAAATATAAGTTAATTCATCAGAATATATTCTGATACAATTAGGTTTAACTTGATTTACTTGTTGATGCAATGTCTCAATCTCCAAAATAGAATTTTGTTGTTGAAACTTATTTTTTAAAATTTTATGTAAAAAAATGATAAAAGGTTTAGACTTGCCGATTTGTTTTTCCATTAACAAAGATTCACTTTCGTGAAATTGAAATCCTCTAGATTGTCCAACAGGCTGATTTTTATATTTTTCAGGTAAATTTTGTTCGTATAAAGCATGTCCTGTTTCATGTATTGCTCCGTAAAGAGAATCTAAAAAATTTTTCTCATTATAATGTGTTGTCATTCGAATATCATAAGGAGTTCCGCCGCAAAAAGGATGTATAGATTCATCGAGGCGACCCTTTTTAATGTTAAAACCTATAATTTCTATAATATATTTATTAAGTTTTTTTTGATTTTCTAAATTTATTGAAATTTCTTGAAAAACCATATTTTTCTGTTTAGATAAGGTTTTTTCAATAAGAGGTGGTAATTCTTTTTTTAAAATTTCAAAAATTTCTTTATTTTCTTTACTTGTGCTTCCTAAATCAAATGAATCTAATAAAGAATCATATAAACTTAAATTAAATTTTTTCGATCTTATTTTGGAAATTTCTTTTGTATAATCAAGTACTTTTTGTAAATAAGGTTTAAAAATATTATAATTATTTTCTTCTTTGGCTTGACGCCAATTAATTTCAGCATGAGTAGTAGCTATAGTTAATTTTTCTTGTAATTCTGGTTTAATTAAAGTAGCATTAATAATTTTTCTTTCTATTTCTTTCAGATTAGTTTTTTGCCAAATATCTAAAGAAAGAATTTCTTGTTTTGCTTTTTTTAATAAATTTTTTGTTTCTATAGAATTTAATTTCGAATATATTATTTTTTCTATAGTAATTATCTCTTGTGTACGACTTGCTAGTGAATCTTTTTTTATATTGCAAGCGATATCCCAATGTATTAAACTCAAAATATTCGATAAATGACTTATTTTTTCCATTTGTTTTTCTAATTTATTGTAATTTTTTTGCATATAAAATTTCCTTTTTATCTATTCTTTTCAAAAATCAATATTAATCATCTTTTTTACTCATTTTTTAATAAAAAAGAAAAACAAATTTTTATTTTTTTATAGTTTCTAATAATTTATCAATTTTTTCTCCATAATTTAAAGAATTATCGTATTGGAAAATTAATTGAGGTATTTTTTTCATATTTCTAATTTTAGAAGCTAATTGAGCTCGAATTTCTTTTTTATTTTCTTCTAAAATTTTTTTTAATAAAGATGAAGTATGATCGTCTTTATTTAAAATGCTATAAAAAACAGTGCAAAAAGATAAATCATTAGATAAATTAACTCCATTAATAGTAATATGTTCTATTTCTTCATTTTCAATCACATCATTAACTATATTAATTAATAATTTATGAATTAAATTAGCTCTCATTTTTATTTTATTATTTGCAATATTTGGATTCATAATTAAAACCTTATTCCTTTTTCTCTTTTTTATATGATTCTATTATATCATTAACTTCAAAACTATTAAAATTATCTGATAAAATACCACATTCATGACCTTTAACGGCACTACTAATATTATTTTTTAAATGTTTTAAGGAAGTTATATTCCCTTGATAAATAATTTCTTTATTACGTATTACTTTAATAAAAGATTTATTGAAAATAGTTCCTTCTAAAACATAACATCCAGCAATTGTGCCAATAGAACTAATATAAAATATTTTTCTTATTTCGGCTTTGCCTGTCAATTTTTCTTCAAAAACTGGTTTAATTAATTTTTTTAATTCTTTTTCGATTTCTTCGAGCATTTTATAAAGAATATTATAATTTTTAATTTTAATTTCAAAATGTTGAGCTAATTTTTCTAATGCATTACTTACTTTAGTATTAAAATTAATCAAAATAGCATCAAAATTTTTTGCTAAATGAATGTCTCTAATTGTTATTATTCCAACATCTTTTTTAATTATTTTTACTTGAAAATTTTCAATATTTAATTTTTCTAAAGCTTGCGCAATAGCCTCAACACTACCTTGAGTATCTGCTTTTAAAATAACATTTAAAAATTTATTTTTTTCATCTTTTTCTAATTCTAAAACATTATAATTATTTCCAAAAATTAATTCTTGATCATTATTTTTTTGATTTTTTAAATCTTTTTGTTTTTCTTCTATTATTTTACGAGCTATTTTTTTATTTTTAACAACCATAAAATGGTCGCCAGCTTGAGGAGTTTTATCTAATCCTGTTACTACTATTGGTTGAGAAGGCAAAGCTTGTTTAATCAATTGTTGAATATCATTTTCGATAGAACGTATCTTGCCATAAGTTTCTCCTATGATAATTACATCACCGACTTTTAAAATACCTTGAGTAGAAATTAAAGTAGCTATAGGTCCTTTATTTTTATCTAATTGAGCTTCAATAACGATTCCTTTAGATATTTGTGATAAATCTGTTTTAATTTGTTTAATATCACTTATTAACAAAATCATTTGTAATAATTCTTTAATTCCTTCTTTTTTCAAAGCCGAAATTTCAATATAAATAGTTTCACCTCCCCATATTTCAGGTGTTAATCCTAATCGAGATAATTCAGACATAATTATTTCTTTTTTATTGTTAGGTTTATCAATTTTATTTAAAACCACAATGATATCTACTTTTGCTTTTTGAGCATGTTTTATTGATTCAATTGTTTGAGGTTTGACACCATCATCTACAGCTACAACTAAAAGACAAATATCAGTTATTTGTGCTCCCCTTGATCTCATATGAAAAAAAGCTTCATGTCCTGGACTATCTAAAATAGTTATTTTGTCTTGTTCAAAGGTTATTTCATAAGCTCCTATATGTTGAGTAATGCCGCCAAATTCTTGATCTACTATTTTAGTTTGTCTAATAGTATCTAATAAAGTAGTTTTTCCGTGATCCACATGTCCCATAATAGTTACAATAGGAGTTCTTTTTATTAAATTTGGGTTGTTTTTATTAATAGTTGTTTTTATAATTACTTCTTTTACTTTATTATCTAAATTTTTTTCTTGATTTTCAACTTTTATTTTAGGATAAATAATCTCGATATCTAAATATTTTCCTAATAATTCAATTATTTCTTTATTTATAATTTGATTTATATTTGTTTTAATACCTAATTGAATTAATTTTTTAATCAAGAAAATATTTGATACTTGTAAAATATTAGCTAAATCTTTGATTGTATGTTGAGGATTGAAAGTATAATTTTTAATTTTAATTTTTTTATAGTCTTGATTCATATTTATATTTTTTTTCTCCTTTAAATATTTTTTTAAATAAAATTAAATCGATAAAATATTTAAAATCAATAATTTTTATTTTATTCATTTGAAATTATTTAAGATTATTCTTTATTTCAACAATGATTGTTTATTGTTTTTTATTATTGATAAAAATCTTTTGTATCATCATCTTGAGTTTGAATATTGATTCTCCATTTAGTAACTTTAGATGCTAATTGAACATTGATTCCTGATTTTCCGATGACAAGAGGTACTTGTTCTTTAGACACTAAAACTTCAACTTTTTTTTGTTCTTCATCTATTGAAATAATTTTGTTTATATTAGCAGGTTTCAAAGCATTAGTTATCAATTCTTGAATATCAGAACTCCAAAGAAATAAATCTACTTTTTCTCCTTTTAAAAATGCAACAATATTTTTGATCCTGTTGCCTTTTGGTCCTATGCAAGAACCAATAGGATCTATTTTGTTATCATGAGATACAAAACTTATCTTAGTTCTTAAAGATGCAAAACGAGCTATATTAATAATTTCAACTATTCCTTCTTTTATTTCAGGAATAAATTCTTTGAATAATTCTAAAACAAAATTATTATGTGTTCTGCTGACTAAAATTTTCGGCATTTTAGTAGTACTTTTAACTTCTACAACATAAACTTGAATTCTTTCACCGATAAAAAAATTGTCATTGTTTAATGTTTCTTTTTTTAATAACAAAACATGAACTTCTCTTTCTAATTCTAAAATAAAACAATTATCATTGATATCGATTACTTTTGCACTAATTAATTTATTCTCGTATTCTTTAAAAAAATCATAAATATTTTGTCTTTTTTGTTTAATTAATTCTTCGTTAAATTTATTTTTAAAATCTTTGGTAGCATAAAAATTAAAATCTTTAGGATTAACTTCGATATTAATAATTTCCCCTATTTTAGGATTTTTTTTTATTTTTTGTGCTTCTTCTAAAGTAATATATGTAATTTTTTTATTATTCAAAGAATTTAATATTTCTTTTTGTTCTTGTTTTATTATTAAGTATTGTTTATATAAAAAAAATTCTTCGTATTCTTTTTGAAAAATTAGCTGACAACTTTTCACTTGACAATTTTTTTTACAACCTGATATTAAACCTTTTGAAAAAGCTTCTAATGTTTGTTCGCGTGTTAATTCATATTCTTGAGCTAATTGATCAATATTATTTAAAAAACCTTTAGTTTTCATCAGTTATTTTAATTTTACTTTCTTAATGATTTTGTTAAAATTATATAAAAATAAGCCAAAATAAATAAAAGTGGTTATTTTTAATTTAACCACCTTATCTTAGGATATTTAATTAATATTAATAATACAAATAAACAAAAACAAATTAAAAAAATAATAATATAAACGCACATTATTATTTTAATTAATTAATGATTTTAAATTAATTAATATTAATTTTTTTATTAATAGTTATATATTAATGTTATTAATTTATACTTCTATTTTATCATTTTTTAATATCAAATGCGTTAGAATATTCTAAATAAAACAATATAATAATAAATATTTTTAAAAAATATTTCATAAATTTTATTTAAATTTTAAAGTCGCCAAAGATGCCTTATTAACAGTGATTGAACGAATTATAATGCCTGATAATGGTGTAATTCAGATCTCTGATTTTCAAAACGAAAGAATTAAAAATTACAGCAGGAGATAAAATCGGTTTGAGACGAAGTTCCTAGTCAAGAAGAAAAAGGTGATACATTCGAAAGAATTTGAAAATTATTAATTTTTGCTTTGAAATTTAACATAGATAAATAACCTTTATCTTCACTATTTGGGCGCCAAAGAGGCCTTATTAACAGCGATTTAACGAGCGGGAAGTGGGGTAACTTGGTATAGCGCCTGGTTTGGAACCAGGAGGTCGCAGGTTCAAATCCTGTCTTCCCGACCATTAATCAAAAAAAACCAATTTCGCTATAAACAATTAAAATCACAATTAAAAATATTCCCTAATCTCATTAACCAAGATTTTAAAACTTGTAACCCAATGCAAAAACTCTTTACCGATATCACTTATTTTAAAACGCCCCAAGGATTTTTATATTTTTCTTGTGTTATTAATGCTTTTAACAATCAAATTTTTGCTTCCCATGTTTCTAAACAACAAAATAAAAATTAGTTTTAAGCACGATCCAAAAACTTCCTGAACTAAAAAAACCTTGTCTTTTTAATTCTGATCAAGGTTCAATTTATCAATCTTTGAAAATCCAACAAATCTTAACTAAAAAAGGTTTTCTCGTTGGCATGTCAAGAAAAGTTACACCACGCGATAACGCCGTCATTGAGAATTTTTTCGGCCAAATGAAAAGTATCTTAGAACGCCGCCATCTTTTTTATTTCAAAACTCAAAGGAAAAAATTAAAAAAATCATTAACCAATTTCCTGCTTTTTGGAATCAAAAATGGCTTTTAACTAAATTAAATAATTTATCCCCAATTCAATATTCCCCAAACCTTATATAAATACATTATTTCAAATTATTTAACCTTAAAAAAAGGACGCTGTTTCGCCTTTTTTTTGAAGAAAGATTATATAATGATAAGAAAAATCATTTTCTTTTTATTTTGTAGGCACATTTTTTAAAAATTGTGCCCAAGTATATAGTGAG
>NZ_VIAE01000008.1 GCF_007821455.1 Candidatus Phytoplasma pini | reverse complement strand
GAAGATTTTTTTTGAAAAATAAATATAGAAATATTAATGATATATAAAAAATGAAAACAATAAAATATTAAATAAAAAAAGAGCAAGATTATATCAAAATTCTATCGGATAATCTTGCTCTTTTTTTATTTAAAAAAATAAAATTTTTTATTTTTCAAATTATTTTATTTGAGTTATTATAATGGCAGGGATATTAGGATTCGAACCCAAACAAGCGGTTTTGGAGACCGTTATGCTACCATTAACATCATATCCCCTAAAATTATTTTCATACTCAATACAAATTTATAAATTTATCAAGTTTTATAAATTATTGGTACGGATGACAGGATTTGAACCTGCACGCTTAAAGCGCTAGATCCTAAGTCTAGTGCGTCTTCCATTCCGCCACACCCGCTTCTTTTTTTATTATAATTAATATTTTATTAAAAATGGCAGACCCAGCTGGATTTGAACCAACGAATAACGGAGTCAAAGTCCGTTGCCTTAACCACTTGGCTATGGGCCTTTTTTTTAAAAATTTAATACAATTAAATAATAATATTTTTATTAAAGTTTTTTAAATATTAAAGAATGGGGCGGCTAATGGGTATCGAACCCATGTATGACGGCGCCACAAGCCGCTGCGTTAACCACTTCGCCATAACCGCCATCGATATAATTATTGATATCAAAAAATAAACTATTATTTAATTTAAATATATTAAAAAACTCAATAACATTATATAATATTTTTTAATTAAAATTTTTTATTTTTTAAAAAAATTAAAAATCAAATATTGATTTTGTTAAAATAAATTGTTATAATGAAAATGTTCTTGTTAAAAGAGTTTAATTTTAATCTTAATCTAATAAGATTTTTAATTTAATAAATTAAATATATGAATTATATATTAAAAACAATAAAAATAAAATAATTTTTAATAAAATTAATAATTTAATCAAGGAGGCAATAATTAAATGAATTTTAATTTAATTAAAAGTAACCAAGATTTATTAGAAGATTTATTCGAGGATTTCAAAAGTATTCCTTTTTCAAGTGGACATTATCAAAATATATTGAAAACAGATATTAAAGAATACAAAAACAATTACATCTTTGAAATTGAAATTCCTGGTTTTAAAAAAGAAGATGTTAAAATTAGTTTAGAAGATGGTTGGTTGGTTGTAGAAGTTAATCGTTCTAATGATATACCTGAAAATGAAAATAATAAACCGAATTATTTAAAACAAGAAAGAATCAAGGGCATGATTAGACGTAGTTTTAATTTAGGCAAAGAATTTAACATAAAAGATGTTGAAGGAAATCTAGAAAATGGATTATTAACAATCAAAATTAATAAAAAACAAAAAGAAACAAAACCAAAAGAATACTTATCTCTAAATTAATTAGAATCAAAAAATAAAAAACAAAAACATAATAAAATCTAATCTATTTAATTATTTGAAATTATTATTTTTTTGTTTTATGAATTTATTTTTTGGTTCTTTTTTTTATAAAAAGAAATTTTGAATTTTTATTTTTTTTAATAATTCGATATGAATAAAAACAAAATCATTATTTATTTAACAAAAAATCTTTTAGATAAAAATAGATTCTCTAAATTTTTTTATTATCAAAAAAAATAAAGATAGTAATCTTTATTTTTTTTGATAATAAAAAATGAATTTTGATAAAAATAATAAAAAAGGCGAAAGGGAATTATATGTTCAAAAATATTTCTGCAAAAATAAAAAATTTTAAAAAAGGATTTGACAAATTCTTTAATGAAGTAAATTTCCTTAAATTAGCGATTACTTTGATTGTGAGCCAATTATTTTCTAAAGTTGTAACTTCTTTATCTACAGATATTATCATGCCTTTTATAAATTGGCTCTTATACGGAACTAAATCTTTAAAGGACTTAAAATTTAATTTAAGAGATGATATTAATGTTAATTATGGATTATTTATTCAAAATATATGTGAATTTTTTTTAGTTTCTTTATTTTTCTATATTATTTTAACTTATATTATTTCAAAAATAATAATAATTCATCAACCTAAATCTAATAATAACGAAAATCAAAACAATAATAAAATAATAACAAAATTAAATAAATTAGAAATAGAACGAAACGAAATACTTAAACAAATTAAAGAAATTTTAGAATACAAAAAATAAATAAATAAATTCAATGAAAAAATATAAATGATAAACTCATAAAAATGTTGAATTACATTTCAATTTAATTGTTTTTACATCTCAAATTAATATTAATAATATTGATTAAAATTGATTTAAATAAAAACCGAAACCTGTATAACCTAAATGAACAGCTATAATAGGAGAAATAGAACCATAAATAGAAATTTTAATATCAGAATCATTTAATTGTTCAATATTCTTTTTCAAAATTTGTGCCATTATATCATCATCAACATAAATTATTTGAACTTTTATTATGCCATATTTATTTTTAAAATTTTTAATATATTTTAAACAATATTTAAAAAAATTATCCCAACTACGAAAATTTTTTTCTATAGTAAAAGAACCTTTGCAAAATTTTAATATAGGTTTTATTTTTAACAAACGACCTAAAAAATATTTAAATTCACTAATTCTTTTATTAGCTACTAATTGCTTTAAATTTTCGATAGAAAAAAACATTGTTCCTTGTTTTTTGATTTTATTAATTTTTTGCATTATTTTTGCATAATCCAACTCATAATCATTATTTAGATATTCATAAAATTTTTGCAAAATAAACAACATTCCGGGACCGACACTTTCTGTATCGATAATAGTTATATTAGATTTATTTAAAATTTGTTTAGCCTTTCGAGCGCTATCAAAAGTTCCACTTAATGTTTTGGATAAAGTTAAACAAAATAAATGTTCATAACCTAATTCAAATTGATCTTCAAAAGCTTTTAAAAACAATTGAGGATTAGGTTGGCTAGTGGTAATTGTTCTATTTTCTTTCAATAATTTTAAAAAAAAATTGTTACTCAAATCATTTTCTAAATGTGTTTCACCATCTAAAATAATACTCAAAGGAACTATAGATAAATCAGGAAAAAAACTTTTCCCAAAATCCCCTCCTATTGTAGAATCAACTACAAAACCGAATTTTCTTTTTTTCATTTGTTTAAAATCCTCTTTTTATAAATTATAAAATAATTAAAAAAATAAACAATTGTATTTTTTTACAAATTATTTATTTATAATATAAAATCAAAAACATTAATATTAATAAATAATAATTTAAACTATGAACATATTCAAATATTCTTTGATCTGATTATGATCTTTCATTTTCAACATAATACCATTTAAAGCAATAGAAATAGAACCTTTCTCTTCTGAAACAACAATTGTCATACTATCAGTATTTTCGCTGATACCTAAAGCAGCACGGTGTCTAGAACCTGTAGTTTTTTCAAACTTTTCTTTCTCTGATAACATAAAATAAGCTCCAGCAGATAAAATTTTATTCCCCCTAATTATAACTGCTCCATCATGCAAAAGAGAATTAGGAAAAAAAATATTAATTAACAATTCTTTAGAAACATTGCCTTCGATTAAAATTGATTTTTGTGCAAACTGTTCTAAAGTATTATTTTTTTCAATAGTAATTAATGCACCTATTTTTTTTTTTGAAAGAAATAAAACTGCTTCTAAAATATGTTGTTTTGTTTGTTCGTTAACAATATAAAATGTTTTTTTTTGATGCCAATTTTTAGCAAAAATTTGAAGATAAAATCTTAAATGAGGAGCTTTAATTATAATCGGAAATAAAAAAGTAAAAGTACATAAAGAAATTAAAACAATATCTGTTAAACTCATTCCATTCTTTAATCCCAAATAATTAGAAAATTTTGTTACAAAATAAATAAATAAAACTGCTAAAATTAAAGAATAAATAATTTTAATAAATTCATACTTGCTAAATAAAATACAAAGAGAAATATAAATAAAAATAAATAAAAATAAAAAATAGAAAAATAATTTTACAATTGTCAATAATGATAATGTCACAAAATATACTTCATAATATCCTTTATCCTAATTTTTTTAAAATTAAATTTATTTTATATTAATTTTAAAGTAATTCTTTATATTTTTTAATATAAATTTTTTTCGTTATGGATAAACATAAAAAATACAAAAACAAAGAAAAAATCAACCAAATAATATATCTTGTATTAAAAGGATTTTGAAATCCTAAAAAAGTTAATATAGCCAGAATATTAGCGATTATTCCTCCCGAAATTAAAAACAATAACATTATTTTAGAAATTTGACTATTATGAAAAATTTTTTCTGTTCTTAAATTAAAAATGGTTAAAATTTGAGTCCAAATAGAAAAAACAAACCAGCTAGCTTGAAATCGTGATTGGTCTTTTGGAGACAATAATGTTAAAGGGAAATTTTTATTATTTTTTATTATATCAAATAAAAATAAGCCACAAAAAAATAAAAAATCAAACAAAAAAGTAATAGTTCCGAACAAAATCATAAATCGAACAATATTTTTAAAATTTTGTTGACGAGGTTTTTTTAAATATACGTAATCTACATTATCAAAAGGTAAAGATAGACAAGAAATATCATAAATCAAATTTAAAAATAAAATTTGAGAAGGTAACAGAGGAATAAAAGAAAAACAAAAAGAAGCTAGCAAAATACTCAAAACATTACCAAAATTAGCTGCTAAAGTAAATTTTAGATACTTTAACATATTTGTATAAACTTTACGACTTTCTACAATGCCATTCTTTAAAACACGCAAATCTTTATTTAATAAAATAACATCAGCTGATTCTTTTGCTATATCTACTCCTGAATCAACAGAAATAGCTAAATTGGCAGCTTGCATAGCAGGAGCATCGTTGATACCATCTCCCATAAAACCTATTATATTACCTTTTTTTTTAAAAACATTAACAATTCTCGCCTTTTGTTCTGGATTTAACTTTGCTATAATATCAATCTCTGAAACTTTTTGATATAAAGAATCATCATCCAAAATATCTATATCTTGTCCCAAAAGATAATCTTTACAATTATCTAAATTAATTTGTGAAGCGATCATTTGTGTTAAAATAGCATTATCACCTGTTAAAATCTTAACTTTTACATTATATTGTTTTAAATCAGAAATAGCTTCAATAGCACTTTTTTTAGGAATATCAAAAAAAGTTAAAAAACCCAACAAAATCATATTATTTTCTTCATCAATGGAAAAAAAAGAAGACTCATCAAAATTATAAAAAATATTTTTGTAAGCTATAAAGATTAAACGAAAACCTTGTTGATTATAAAAAGCAGCTTTTTTGAAAATTTTATTTTTGTTAATAAGAACAATTTTTTTCTCATTTGTCTTTTCATCAGTGATTTCTTCATAACGACAAATATTTAATATTTCTTCTATAGCGCCCTTACTAATGATTTTTTGATATTTTTGTTTTTGATTGCGAATAATTACACTAACTATACGTCTTTTAAAATCAAAAGGAATTTCATCAATTTTATAAAAATTTTCAATTAAATTATTGAATTTTTTTGTTGTATTTTCAATTATAGTTGCATCAATAGGGCTTTTTATACCTGTTTGAAAATAACTGTTCAAAAAAGAATATTTTAAAATCTTATCATTAGATTTATAATCCAAGTCCAAATATTTATCTAAACTTAATCGATCTTCTGTTAAAGTGCCTGTTTTATCAGTGAATAAAAAATTTATTGAACTAAAATCTTGTATAGAATATAAATTTTTTACAATCACTTTTTTTTTAGATAAAAGAAAAATACCTATTAAAAAAGATGTAGAAACTATTAAAGGCAACATTTCGGGAGTAATTCCTAAAATAATTGTTAAAACATATATAAAAATATCTAAAATTTTAATACTATCGTTATTAATAAATTTAATCAAATTAATAATAAAAATAAAAGGAGCAATAACAAAAATACAAAAAGTTAACAACTTAACGATATTATTAATATCTTTTTGAGCTGAAGAAATAGATTTTTTTTGAATTACTATTTTGTTAATATGACCTAAATAGGTATTATTCCCTGTAGATATTACCACACCTTTAGCATAACCTGAAACAACGGTAGTCCCCATAAAAAGAATTTTTTTATTATATAATAAATCTTGGCATTCTTCATAATAAAAAGCATCTTTTTCTACTGGGTTATTTTCTCCTGTTAAAGAAGTCTCTTTAACCAAAAAATCTTTAGTTTCAAAAAGTTTAATATCTGCAGCAACAACATCACCAGATGACAAATAAACAATATCTCCTAAAACAACTTCATTTAAAGAAAATTTTCTTACTTGATTATCTCTTTTTAAAAAAACATTAGTTTCGATAATTTTTCTTAATTTTTCAGATATTTTAGAAAATCTAGCTTCTTGAATAAAATGCATAAAATTAGAAATAAACCAAACTAAAATAACTAAAAATAACGTAGAATAATCTTTATTTCCGATTTCTTCTAAATAAATATCTTTTATATAAGAAAAAATAATAACTAAAAATAAAATAATATTAAAACGATTAAAAAGAATACCTAAACATTTCGAAATTAAAGAATTTTGTCGAGAAACATCCAAAGTATTAAACCCATAAATTTTTATTCTTTTTTGAGCTTCTTCT
Organism: Candidatus Phytoplasma pini; assembly: GCF_007821455.1. Lineage (GTDB taxonomy): Bacteria > Bacillota_I > Bacilli_A > Acholeplasmatales > Acholeplasmataceae > Phytoplasma > Phytoplasma pini. The sequence continues at coordinate 18,848 of NZ_VIAE01000008.1, read as the reverse complement.
GAAGACAAACCACCTGGAGAAGTTTGAAAATAATCAAAAGTTTCTTCTATATTTTTTAAACTAATTTTTTTAATAAAAGATTCATATTGGTAAGTTTTTGTTTTGAAATCTTTTTTTTCTTTTTTCACTTTTTTTTATAAACTATATTTTTTAAACAATATTATATCGAAAATAATCAAAATATAATCACACATATTATTTATCTATTATAAAATTCGACAATTAATTGTTCTTGAATATCTGTTAAAAACTCATTTCTTTGAGGATATCTAATATACTTACCAATTAATGTTTTTGGATCTAAAAAGACATAATCTACTTTTATATTTGATTTATTATCTATAGAATTTTTAATAATTGACAAATCTTTTGATTTCTCTTTTAAAGAAATTTGTTGCCCTGGTTTCAAACGATAAGAACAAATATCTACTTTTTTATTATCAACCAAAACATGACCATGAGAAATTAACTGTTTTGCTTGTGCTCTAGTTTTAGTTAAGTTTAAACGATAAACAATATTATCTAAACGTGATTCTAAAGAAATCAAAAAAACTTCTCCACTGACACCTTTTGATTTAGAAGCTTTATTAAAAATATTTTTAAATTGTTTTTCTGAAATACCATAAACTAAACGTACTTTTTGTTTTTCTTGTAATTGAACATTATAATCACTTATTTTACTTCTTTTTTTTTTATTTTTAAAACTAAAACTGTTTGTTTGCTTCGTTAATTCTTTTCCTGTTTCAGATAAAGAATAATTCAGACGACGCGAAACTTTCCAATATGGATTCGTATAATGTCTTGACATTCAAAAAAAAATTCCTTTCGAATAAATAAATTTTAAATTAAAAAAAATTAAAATCCAATATTTAATTGATAATATAAATATTATTAAATTTTATTATTTTTTCAAAATATATAAAATTATTAAAAAAATTCAAAATAACAATTTTAATCATTGATTATTAATTAGTATGATTTGAAAATTAAAAAAACAGAATAAAGAGTAATAATAAAAAAGAAAAAAATTCTAAAAATAATAATTATCAACTATAATTTTAATAAAAAAGATAAGATTAGTCAAGCAAATACATGAAATGAAAATATTAAAAAAAATCATTAATAATATTTTCGAAATTCAAAAAATCAAGATATCATTACATAAAAATAAAATTATTTTAAAATACTCTTAAATAAAAATATTCAAATTTAAAAAAAAGTAAATTGGATTAACTAATGAAAAAATAATAAAACAAAACATTATAATTTTTAAAATTAAATTATAATAAAAACGATAATGTAACAAAGATAAACTATTTAAAATAACTAAAATAGTACTTGTTTCGTGAAAAGAAACTGCACTAGTTAAAGACATATTATTTTCATTAATATTAATGAAATTTTTGATAGTTAACAATAAAATAACACATATAGAAAAAATAATATTTTGATAAACAATTTTATTTAAATGAGAAGAAAATTTATGTACATAAATTATTTTTCTTAAATCATTTTTCATTAAAACGATATCTGCTATATCAATAGCGATATCAGTTCCTTCTTGTAAAGTAATCGAAACATCAGAATTAGCTAAAACAGGAGCATCGTTAATACCATCGCCTACCATAGTTACAAACCCATATTTTTTTTTAATTTTCTTCATATATATAACTTTTGTTTCTGGAAAACAATCAGCAACAAAATAACTTATTCCTAAAATGGAAGCAACATTTTTAGCTGTTTGAAAATTATCTCCTGTTAATAAAATAGGTTTTATCTTTTTATATTTCAAATAATCAATCATCTCTAAAGCTTCTTCTCGAATAAAATCAAAAAAAGAAATAATCATTATAACCTGATTATTATGTATAAAATAAACAACTGTACAATTATCATTCAAAAATTCTTGTGTTTTTTTATGAATTTCATCTGAAACTTCTTTATAATTACTAGATTTTATCACTTGATATTGATTACCTCTAGAATCAAAAGCTGTAATACCAATTCCCAAACAATTAGATAATTCTAATCCTAAAATTTTTTCAAAAACAAAATTTTTTTTTAAATATTTTTGTAAAGCAAAAGCTAAAGGATGGTTTGAACTTTGTTCCATTTGAAATAAAATATTTAGATATTTATATTTATTATTTTCTTCTATTTCTGGATTAAAAAAAATTTCTTTAACATTCATTTTACCTTTGGTTAAAGTTCCTGTTTTATCAAAAACCATAGCTTTAGTTTTTGATAAAATTCCTAAGGTTTTCCCATTTTTTAATAAAATACCTTTTTTAGCTAAATTAGAAACAGCAGAAAAAGTTGCAGGAATATCAGAAACTACCAAAGCACAAGGAGAAGCTACTGTTAAAAAAATCATACTTTTACTAAAAAGATCTTCAAAAGAACATTTTTGAAAAAGTAATTTCCCGAGTAATTTCCCGCTTATAATATTAAAAACACCAACACACAAAATAAATAAAACAATCGAAATTATGATTTTAATATATAAAGGTTCAATTTTTTTAATAAAAGTAGTTTTTTTAGAAATATTATCTTTTATTTTTTCGGTTAATTTAATAATTTTATAAAAAACAGTTTCGTCATTAGTAGTTGTAATTCGAACAACAAGTTTATTATCAAGATTAATATTACTACCAAAAACTTTATCACCTACTTTTTTATCTAAAGGAACACTTTCGCCTGTAATACTAGATTCGTCTATAGAAGAATTACCTGAAATAACAATACCATCAGAAGGAATTTTATCACCATTTAAAACTAATACTTCATCTCCGATTTTCAAAGAAGTAACATCTACTAATTCAAAATCACCATTTTCTTTAAGTAATCGTGCTTTAGTAGGGACCATTGTTAAAAGTTTTTTTATCTCTTTTTGACTTGTATTTTCTATCTTCTCCTCTAATAAATCAGCCAAAGAGAAAATAAAAATCAAAATAATAGATTCAGTAGGGTTCTTTAAATATAAAGAGCCTAAAGCGCCTAAAAACATCAAAATATGAACATTAGGAGTAAATTTTTTATTTTTTCGTGTTTCTTGATAAGTTTTAACTAAACCCTCAAGAATAACATGATAACCTATCAAAAATAAAATAATTAATGTTAATATGAATTTAAAAATTTTTAATCCTGATAATTCTTCTTTATTAAAAAACGTTAAGGGAACATAAAAAAAAAGAGTAAATAAAACACCAATTAAAAAAAATAAAATATGTTTGTCACATTTTTTTATTTTTTCATTAGTTAAATATATTAGTTTTAATATTTTATTTTTTATCTTTGAATAAAAATTACTAATCAACTTATTCGCCTTTCTTTTTATTTACAAAATAATTTGAAAATTATTTTAATTTTTTATAATTATTAAATTATAAAAAATATAATCAAACTATAATATCCGTTATTAATTCAACCAAATCTCCGCTTTTTAATAAAAAAGCACTAGCATCATCAGTGTCTAGATGACATTCTAGACAAAATGAAGAATCTACGCGACACAAAACTTTACCTAGAATTCCTGGTTTAATTCCATCAATTTTAACATTAACTATTTGTTTATCAACTATATTAAACTTTTTTGCATCTTCCATAGAAAAATGAATATGTCTATCAGATATAATAACCCCTTCAGAAATTTCTACTTGTCCTTTAGGACCGATTAAAGTGGCTTTTTCAGAATTTTTAATATCTCCCGAAGTTCTAACAAAAGATCTAAATTGATATCTAATACTATCACTTTTGCTAATTTCTACTTGATCTATATTTCGAACAGGTCCCAAAATACGAACTCCTTCAAGAATTAAACCAGCATCACTCATAACATTAATTTTTTCCGTAGCAGCAAATTGTCCTTTTTGTTTTAAATCTTTAAAAAAAGTTAACTGATAATTTGAAATACCAAACAAAATATCTAAGGTACCTTGTGATAAATGAACATGTCTGCCAGAAACACCTAACGATATCATTTTTTTAACTTTAACCATATATAAACAAAACCCCTTATTTTTTATTTCATAACCTATATTTTTATAATTTTATTTTTTCAAATTAATTTAATGTTAATATTTTATTTTTGTTTATATTTTGAATTTTTTTATACAAAATATAAATTCATAAATACATCTATACACTGTTATAATTATAATATATTTATATTATTTAATTTAATATTTATTGAATAATTGACCAACATTTAACAAATTGATTAAATATGATTTTTAATATATCTATAAAAAAAGAATTGATATCAAAAAAATATATTAGATAATAAAAGATATAAAAAATTAAGACAATATTAGAAATAATTATTTAATATAATGAAGATAAAATCTTGTAAAATAAAAAAAATAAATCATATTATTATTTTTATTTATGAAAAATCATCAATAGATACAATTAAACTTAAATATAATCTAATATTAAAATTTTCATTAAAGTTTTTTTATTGTAAAAAAATAATTTTTTAAAAATCGTTCATTTTAAAAAATAAAATTATCCTTTCTTAAAAATTTTCTAAAATATATTCTTTTTTTATTTTTGGATATAAAAAGTTTTTTTAATTCAATATATAAATAATTTAACATTTTCCAATATTCTAATTCATATTATTTATCAAAATAAATAATGTAAATAATTTAAACTACCAATAAAAAAAATAAAATAAAAAAAGAAAGGTTAAAATAAAAACATTTATGAAAGTAGGAATTGTAGGATTACCTAATGTAGGAAAATCAACTTTATTTAACGCTATTACAAATATGAAAGTTTTGGAAGCTAATTATCCTTTTGCTACCATCGAACCCAATGTAGGAATTGTAAATGTTCAAGATAAACGTTTAAATGATATATCTCGATTTTCTCAATCTAAAAAAATTATAACAACACAAATAGAATTTGTAGATATTGCTGGTTTAGTAGAAAACGCTTCCAAAGGAGAAGGGTTAGGAAATAAATTTTTAGGACATATTCGTAATGTCAACACTCTTTGTCATGTAGTAAAGTGTTTTCAAGATCCTAATATAATGCACGTAATAGAAAACAACAATCCTATCAAAGAAATAGAAATCATAGAAACAGAATTAATTTTATCTGATTTAGAACAAATAGAAAAAAGATTATCTAAAATAATTAAAACAAATAAAAATAAAAAAGATTTTGAATTACAAAAAGAAACAGAAATACTTAATAAATTAAAAAACTATTTAGAAAACGAAATAACTATATCAAATTTAAAATTTGAAAAAGAAGAATTAAAAATAATCAAAAACTTTAATCTAATGACACTAAAACCTATGATATATTTAGGTAATTTTCAAGAAAAAGATTTAAAAGACTTAAAAAATAATCTATTCTTTCAAGAAATGGAATCATACAGTCGAAAAAAAAATAAAAAATTTATTCCTGTTTGTATATTATTGGAAAAAAAATTGTCTAATTTAGAAAATAAAGAAAAAGACTTTTTTTTACAAAAATATAATTTAAAACAAAACATGTTACAAGAAGTTATTCAAAAAAATTACGAGCTATTAGGATTACAAACTTATTTCACATCAGGACCGATAGAAACACGAGCTTGGTCTTTCATTAAGGGAATGACAGCTCCTGAATGTGCAGGGATTATACATACAGATTTTCAAAGAGGTTTCATCAAAGCTGAAGTTTTTAATTATCAAGATTTATCTCAATATCAAAATTTAATTAAAATAAAACAAAACGGAAAACTTAGATTAGAAGGCAAGAAGTATTTAGTAAAAGATGGAGATATCATTCATTTTAGATTCAATGTTTGATAATAATTAAATTATATTATATGTTGATAAAATAAATATATTAACATCAATAAATATAAATAAATTGAAATTATTATGTATTATTTTTAATATTAAAAATAATACATAATAATTAAAAAATAGGAGTTAAAATTAAAATTTTGTGAATAAAAATTATAAAGATACCTTGATTATGCCATATACTTCCTTTCCAATGAAAGGAAATTTAAACCAAAAAGAAATCGAAATAGAACAAAATTGGGAAAATATAAATTTATACAAAAAAAATTTAAATAAAAATAATGAAAATCTCTATTTTTGGCTTCACGATGGACCACCTTATGCTAATGGTAATATTCATATAGGTCACGCTTTAAATAAAATTTTAAAAGATTTTATTTTACGTTTTAAAAATATGCAAGGTTTTTATGCTCCTTATATTCCTGGTTGGGATACACATGGTCTTCCTATCGAATTATCTGTTACAAAAACAATAGAATCAAAAGAAATATCTAGAAAAGATTTTATCGAAAAATGTAAACAAAAGGCTCTTTTTTTTATTGAAAAACAAAAAAAAAGTTTTCGAAGATTAGGTATTTTAGGCGAATGGGAACAACCTTATTTAACTTTTGATAATTCTTTTGTAGCCGATCAAATACGTATTTTTAGTAAGATGGTAGATAAAAAATTAATTTTTAAAAAACTAAAACCTATTTATTGGTCTCCTTTTTTAAAATCTGTTTTAGCAGAATCTGAAATAGAATATAAAAATCATAAATCACCATCTATTTTTATTAAATTTCCTATCATAAATGAAGGAAAATTTCAAAATGTTAATTTATTAATATGGACAACTACTCCTTGGACTTTACCAGCTAATGTAGCTATATGTGTTCATCCAGAAAGAAAATATAATTTAATTCAATTTAACAAAACAAAATACATTGTAGGAAATTATGGATTAAAATTTTTGCAAAAAAATTTAAATTGGAAAGAAATAGAAATTTTAGATTCTTTTTTAGGCAATTGTCTTGAAAATTTAATTTATGAAAACAATATATTTAAAAAAAAAGGAAAAATTATTTTAGATACTTTTGTTTTAGAAAATGAAGGAACAGGTTTAGTTCATATAGCGCCAGGACATGGTTATGAAGATTTTTTATTAAGTGAAAAATATAATTTAGAAATTATATGTAGTGTTGATAAAAAAGGTTTTATGACTGAAATTGCAGGGATCCATCAAGGAATTTTTTATGAAAAAGCTAATAACATAATTATAGAAGATTTGAAAAAAAATAATTTATTAGTACATTCGGAATTTATTAATCATTCTTACCCTCATGACAATAGAACACACAATCCCATTATATTATTAGCTATTCCCCAATGGTTTATGAATATAAAAAAAATTAAAAACAAATTAATAAAAGAAATTAAAACAGTCAAATGGTTTCCAAAATGGGGAGAAATCAAAATGCATAATATGATTGAAAAAAGAGAAGACTGGGTTATCAGTAGACAAAGATTATGGGGCGTTCCTATTCCTATTTTTTACACAAAAAAAGATGAGCCTATTCTAGATGTTGAATTAATTAATCATGTAGCTGATTTATTTGAAAAATATGGAAAAGATATTTGGTATCAATGGGATTGTAAAGATTTATTACCAAAAAATTATCCTATCGATAAAATAACAAGAAAAGAAACAGATATTATAGATGTTTGGTTTGATTCTGGAACTTCTTATAGCATAATGAAAAAAAAATTTCCACATTTTATTTCTGCAAATGTTTATTTAGAAGGTTCAGATCAATATAGAGGTTGGTTCAATTCTTCTTTAATAACATCCGTGGCAGTTTATGAAAAAACACCTTATAAACAAATCATAACACATGGTTTTGTACTAGATGGTTTAGGACAAAAAATGAGCAAATCCATTAATAATGTAATAGATCCTTTAGATATAGTCAAAAAAAAAGGCGCTGATATTTTAAGATTATGGGTAGCTAATGTTAATTACAATATAGATGTTAAAATTGATCAATCAATTTTAAAACAAATAGAAGAAAAATACCGTAAAATAAGAAATACAATACGTTTTATGTTAGGAAATTTAAACAATTTTGATCCTAGAAAAATTAATCATTATATACCTTTTGAAAAAAGAAAGATTTTTCATCAATTATTAATTTTAGAATTTAAAGAGATTTTATTCAAAATTATTGAATCTTATGAAAATTATGATTTTGAAAAAATAATGAGTTTGTTTTTCCCTTTTATATCCAATAAAATAAGTGCTTTTTATTTAGATTTAGCAAAAGATATTCTTTACATAGAAAAAGAAAATAATTTTGAAAGAAGAATAATTCAATCTAATATTTATGATTTATTAATGGATTTTTTAATAATATTAACGCCTATCATTCCTCATACAACCTCTGAAGCTTATCAAACATTATTTTTCAAAACAGAAGAAGATATTTATTTAGAAAGAATCCCAAAAAAAGAAAAAATTCAAAATTGGCTTCAAAATTATAACAAAAAATTTTATAAAATGAAAAAATCTTATCAATTATTTTTTGAGTTAAGAGAAATGGTTTTAAAAAAATTAGAAGAAGCAAGAAATAATAAAATTATCAATAAATCATTGCAAGCTCAATTAATTCTCGATTTAACTCCGAAATATATTCAAATGTTAAATGATTTTTCTATTAATAAAAAATTACATCAATTATTAATTGTGTCAAAAATTGAAATCAAAGAAAACAATTCTTTGAATATAGAAATTAAAAAAGCTGAAGGAAGCGCTTGTCCTCGTTGCTGGAACATAATTCAAAAAAAAAAAACCGAAGATTTATGCAAACGTTGTTCTTTAGTTGTAGAAAGAAACAAAAAACTATAAAAATATAAAAATTAGAAATTAGGTTTAAATAATCATGATTAAAAAAAATCTTAAAATAATTAGTTTATCAATTTTATTAAGTTTTTTGTTTTGTTTAGCAGATATTATATTTTATGTTGGAGATTATAAAAACATTTTATATAGTACAGGAATATATGGAGTCGGTGATTCCATTGCCAAAATCTTATTTCAAGCTAAAAAAATCAAAGATAATCAAATTACTTTAGTATCTTATAGTTTTTTCGGTTTAGTCAATTTATTTCTATTTATTTTTATTGCTTTTCCTAAATTAAATATTAATTTTACTATAAAAACCTTAATAAATAGTATTTTTATTATTATATTCGGCATAATACTAGGATTTTTAATTAATACTGAGGGGCAAATTTTATATCGTATGAGGAATTTTTTTGGTTTTTTTTCTCCCGAAGAAAAAATTTGGCAATCTTTATTAAGAATTATTATAGGTTCTAGTATAATAGGAACTATATTAGGTTTATGTATTAAAATAAATAGTTCTACAGGAGGAATAGACATTATCGCAAAATATTTAGAAATTTATAAAAACAAAGATATTTCTAAATGTATAACTGTATTTAATTTCAGCATTACAATCTTGACCGTTCTTATTTTAAAAATTTTTAATATTGTAAATGAAATCCAATACATATCTTTATTTTTAACTTTTTTCAAAATTATTTTGACTCACATTTTTATGATTTTAATTTTAAAACCAAATAAAAAAATAATAAACAATAAAAACTTACATCAAAATCGAAATTAAACAAAATTATGAAATGCTTTATATATAAATTTAAATTTTATCTTTTAAAAGAATTAAATTTATCTAAAAATACAATAATTGCTTATTGCAGCGATATTTTACAATATTTAAATTTCTTAAAAAACTCTTTAAAAATAAAAGTAGTTGAACAAATCGAACAAAATCACATTTCGTTATTTTTAAAAAACATTACTATTCCTAATATTAGTAGCAAAACTATAGCAAGAAAAATAATCTCAATTAAGAAATTTCATTCTTTTCTCTTATTAGAGGAATATGTAAAAAAAGATGTATCTTTAATTTTTAAAACACCTAAAATTAGTAAAAATTTACCTTCTATTTTTTCATTAGAAGAAATTTTTTTATTTTTAAAAAAAATACAAAATAAAAATTATGCAATTTCTTTAAGGAATAAAGCTTTATTTGAATTAATATATAGTTCCGGACTAAGGGTTTCGGAAGCTTTAAATCTAGATTTATTTAAATTAGATTTTAGACAACATTATATCACTATTATTGGAAAAGGTTCAAAAGAAAGAATGGTTCCTATTACAAAAAATACTTCAAAAATATTACAAAAATATTTAAAAAAAGGACGTCAAATTCTTTTAAAAAATAAAACCAAAAACAATTTTGTTTTTTTAAATAAAGATGGAAATCATTTATCTCGTCAAGGTTGTCATAAAATTTTTAAAAATATAATTAAAAAAAATAATTTAAAAATATGTAGTTCTCCTCATACTTTAAGACATTCTTTCGCAACTCATTTATTAGAAAAAGGAATTAATTTAAGAACTTTACAAAAAATTTTAGGTCACGAAGATATTTCAACTACTCAAATTTATACACATATTAGTCAAAAATATCTCAAAGAAATTTATAACAAATTTCATCCTCGTGCTAACAACGCCTGTATTCAAAAAATAAAAAAAGGAATAATATTGATAAAAACTAATTATGAAAATAAATAATCTTAATTTATTAATTTATTATCAAACTTTTTCTTTAAATGAAAAAAAAAAAAAAATAAAAAATTTTTGCAAAGAAAATAATTATCATTTTTTGAATTACAAAATCACAAAAGAAAATTACATAAAAAAAATTCAAAACATTAAAGAAGAATTATATACTAATTCTTTTTTTTATGACAAAAAACTTATTTTTATCGAAAATATTTCTTTATTATTTTTGCAAAAAAAAATTAATTTATCTTTTTTAAAGAATTATTTTTTAAATCCTAGAGAAGATATTTTTTTTTATTTGTTAGAAGAAAAAAATGATTTATCATTGGATCTTGTGGAAAAATTAAAAAAATCATTTAAAAATTTTGATATAAAAATTTTTGAAAAAATAGAAGGTAAACAATTATTTAATTATATTTTAAAAATTTTTGAAAAAGATAATTTTCACATAAATCATAATATTATAAATAAACTAATCGAACAAACTAATGGAGATTTATATCTATTGCATGAAGAAATCAAGAAAATAAAATTATACTTTTTAAAAAATAAAAAAATAGAAAATGAAAAAATAATAGAACAAATTATTTATAAAAAAGAGAGAAATATTTTCAAAATCATAAACTCCATTATTAATAGCGAAAATTATATAAATTCTTTCAAAATTATCAAAGAAAATAAAGATGATATTCCTAATCTTATATACCAAATGGTTTATCAATTACACAAAATTATTATGATACGTTTCTATATAAAAGAAAAAATAAATGATTTTAAAATATCTAATTCTTTAAAATGTTCTTTATCTCAAACTCGTTTTTTAATAAAAGAAAATAAATTTTTAGATGAAATAAAAATAAATAATTTATTTTTATTTTTTTTAAACCTACACTATCAAATAAAAAAAGGTTCTAAAAATTATATAAATAATTTAGAAATATTTTTAATTAAACAAATTAATATTTTAATCAAAAATCACCAATAATCTTTTTTATCATTTCAGAAGAAATCGAACCTTTTCTTAAGATTTTCCAAATAGGCATTGTAGTATCGAGGACAGTAGAAGCTTTTTGAGATAATTTATAATTTTTATCATAAGGATAAATATAATCAACAAGATTTTTATATCGATCAACAATTTCTTGATAGTTATTTAAGGGTTTTTGGCCGCTTAAATTAACAGAAGTAGCTCTCAAAGGGCCTTTTTTTTTCAAAATTTCTAGAGTTAAAGGATAATTAGGAATCCTAATTCCTATTTTCCTCTCTTTTGTTTTATTATAAAAATCAATCTTAGTAGGAACTATTAGAGTTAAGGGACCAGGCCAAAAAAAATCAGCTAATTTTTGAACACGATCATTTAAAATAACTATATCTTTCATTTGAGATAAATTATTAAATAAAATAGATATAGGTTTTTTTTTATCTCTTTGTTTTATTTGATAAATTTTATCTAAACTTTTTGTATCTTCGATTTTTGCGCCTATACCATAAACAGTATCTGTTGGAAAAATAATAATTTCAAGTATCATATATTAATCGTTATCCCTCAAAAAAATAATATGTTTAGAAAATTTTCAAAATAATAAAAATATTAAAAATTATTTTTTTTGAATAATAAATTAACTCTTTTTCCACATTTTTCAGGTAATTCTGTAAAAAATTTATTTTCTAAATTAAAAGAATGTGTTTTTTTAATCTCGTCTAATTCTTTTTTATAATTAGGTCCTTTCATAACAATAAGAAAACCTTGATAAAAAACTAAAGGAGAAGCTAACTTTAAAATTAGTTTTAAAGCTCCTAAGGCTCTTGTAATTACAAATTTATATTTACACTTATGTTGTTCAATTCTTTGATTGAAAATAAAAACATTAGATAAATTTAAGTTTTTTGTTAATTTTTTTAAAAATATTGTTTTTTTTAAACAGGAATCGATTAAAAAAACTTTTAAACTAGGATATAAAATCTTTAATGGCAAACTCGGAAACCCAGCTCCTGTTCCCAAATCACATAAACAATCACCTTGAGAAAAAAAAATATTTTGAGAAATTAATAAAGAATCATAAAAATGTTTTAAATAAACATCTTTTTCAGAAAATAAAGAAGTTAAATTTAATTTTTTTTGATATTCTTTTAAAAATAAGTAATACAATTTAAATTTTTCTAATTGTAAATCATTTAAAAGAAACTTGTTTTTTAAAAAATCAGAATAAAACATTTTGTTTTTGATATCTTTGTAAATAAATATGAATCATAGAAATATCCGAAGGATTAACACCTGAAATTCTAGAAGCTTGACCCAAATTTTTAGGTTTAATTAACATTAATTTTTCTTTAGCCTCTTTGGATAAATTTTTAATTACTGAATAATCAACATCTGAAGGAATAATTTTATTTTCTAAAAATAAAATTTTTTTTGTTTCTTTTTGCGCTTTTAAAATATAATCTTCATATTTAACTTGAACTTCAGTTTGTTCTAAAACATCCAAAGAATATTTTTTATCCAAAAAAAATTCTATAATATTTATATTTATTTCTGTTCTTTTCAATAATTTATATAAACTACTTTTTTCTTTAATTAAAGAATTATATTTCATTAAATAATTTAAATTTTCTTTATCAGGTGAGATAATTTTTTTTCTCAAATATTCTTTTAAAAGTTCAATTTGTAAACGTTTATTTTCTACTTTTAGATAAATATCTTTATCTACTAAACCCATTTGATAACCATAATGACTTAATCTTAAATCCGCATTGTCATGTCTTAATAATAAACGAAATTCAGCTCTTGAAGTTAATAAACGATAAGGTTCTTTAGTGCCTTTAGTAATTAAATCGTCAATTAAAACACCAATATAGGCTTCATTTCTTTTTAAAACAAAAATATCTTTATTTTGCAATCTTAAACTAGCATTAATGCCTGCCATTAAACCTTGACAAGCTGCTTCTTCATAACCACTAGTTCCATTAATTTGACCCGCAAAAAATAAATTTTTAATTTTTTTTGTTTCTAAACTATAATTTAACTGAATTGGATTAAAAGCATCATATTCAATAGCATAAGCATATTTAGTAATTTCAGAATTTTCTAATGCAGGAATAGTTTTTAAAATTTTTTCTTGAATTTCTTCTGGCATGCTCGTTGAAAGTCCTTGAATATACATTTCATCAGATTCTAAACTTTCTGGTTCTATAAAAATTTGATGTTGTTCTTTATGACAAAAACGTATTACTTTATCTTCGATTGAAGGACAATAACGAGGACCTGTTCCTTCAGCATAACCTCCATACATTGATGATTTTTTTAAATTTTGTCTAATTAATTGATGTGTTTTTTTATTAGTATGTGTCAAAAAACAAGGTTCTTGGATGCCTAATTCTTCAATAACAGAAGGAGAACTAAAAGTTTGTAAAATATTATCGCCAAATTGTATTTTTGTTTTGCTATAATCAATAGTATTTTTTTTAATCCTAGGGGGAGTCCCTGTTTTAAGACGAATAATATTAAAATTATGTTCTTTTAATTGATAACTGATATTATATGTAGTAGGAGCATTATTAGGCCCTGATTTAATTTTTTTATTACCAATCAAGATATTACTAGATAAATAAGTTCCTGCAGTCAAAATAACAACTTTACTATAGATAATAGTTCCGTCTTTTAATTGAATTCCTTTAATTTGTTTATCTTCGATAATAAAATTATTAACTAATGATTCTAATAAATCTAAATTTTTGGATTTTTTTAACATTTCAAGAACAATTTTAGGATATTTTTGTTTGTCTATTTGAGCTCTCAAACTTCTTACAGCTGGTCCTTTTGAAGTATTTAACATTTTCATTTGTATTTGTGATAAATCAGCTGCTTTGCCCATAATTCCTCCTAAAGCATCTATTTCTCTTACGACAACACCTTTAGCAGGACCTCCAATCGAAGGATTGCAAGGAAGTAAAGCAATTTGTAATAAATTACCAGTAACAAGTAAAGTTTTATGTTTTTTAGACAAAGACCAAGCTGCTTCAACTCCTGCATGACCTCCTCCGATAACAATACCTTCATAAAACATTATTTTATATTTATATACTCCTTTAAATTATTTGTATTCATATATATTATTTGATTAAGTTCACAATAAAATAAAATTCAATTTATTCTTTCTTTTTTGTTTCATCAAAAAAAGGATAAAACTTTTGTTGTTCAGAAATTTTTTCAAAATTTTCATTACCTAAAAAAAATCTAATTTTTTTCATTACAAAAATAAATAAATTTGATTTATATCGTTGATAAAAAAAACTTTGTCTTTTCAAAAAAAGAAAAATTAAAAACAAAAAAAGAAAAATTAAAATAGAAAATATTATAAAAGATTCAAATACTATTATTAATTTAGTAAAAATAAAAAAAATAACGATAAAAATAAAACCTAAAATTAAACTAAAAATATAATTTTTAAAAATAATTTCTGAACGTTTATTTAATAAATCATAAAGAAAATTCATATAAAGTAAATTAACTTCTTTTTGATACAAAATTTTAAATTTTTTGTAATATTTTTCATCAATTATAACCCTACAAACATCATGAAAAATACTCCAAATAACATACTGTTTTATTTCAATAAAATGAGAATAATATTTGCTTTGTTTAAGATAAAAAAATTCAAGTTTATAATCTTGATTTTGGATCAAATATTTTTCAATATGAAAAGGATTACCTTCAACTGAATTAAAAATAAAAGGTAAAAATTTAATTTTATTTTTTTTATTTCCTTGAAAAATCATATTCTATCTTTTATTCGCTTTCTTATTGAATAACTTTGAATATTTTCTTTCGAATCTTTAAAAATTAATATTATATCTATAATAAATAAAGTTGTTCTTCTTAAAAATCACCATCCACAAGAAATCTAAAATTATGGCTGCTTCAATCAAGACCTGACCAGATTCATTCTTTTTTCATTGAATGATGATTTTTAAGAAGAACCTAAAAAATAATTTTTTTTCTTAAATTGGAAAAAAATTTTTGCAAAATCATCTTACTTTCTTCTGCTAAAAAACCAGATTCAACAGAAATTTTATTTAAAAAATTAAAATTCTTTGATTTAGAATGAAAATGCTCTATAAAACCTGATTTTAAATTTGTAGCTCCGAAATACAATTTACTTATCCTTGTTTGAATTAAAGCACCCATGCACATAATACAAGGTTCCAAAGTAGTATAAAAAACAATATTATTCATTCTATAATCTTTTATTTTTTTATTTATTTTTTTTAAAACTAAAAATTCAGCGTGACTATAAAAAAGATTGCTTCTTTTTTTATTATTATGAGCACGAGCGATTATTTTATCATTAAAAACAGCAACTGAACCAATCGGAACTTCTCCTTTATAAAAAGCTTTTTTTGCTTCCTTCAAAGCTTCTTTCATGAAAAAAAAATGTTTCATCATCATAATAATATATAATATTTTTTATCAATTTCAAAAAAAATTTTTTTAAAATTAATAATTTTTTTCATTCTTGGAAAAAACATGACATTTGCGACATCGCGGTTCATGATATTCATCACCACCTATTAAAATAACAGGATCATTCCAATGTGGAATTTTATTTTTTAATATTCTTTGCGTCCTATTAGCTTCTTTATGGCAAATAGCACAAGAAGATTTTAATTTTAAAACTTCATCAGCTATTGATAATAAATATTTCATTGAACCGAAAGGTCTACCACAAAAATCCAATTCTAAACCAGCAACGATAATATTTAATCCTTTATAAGATAAATGATTTAAAATTGATTCAATTTCTTTATCAAAAAATTGAATCTCATCTATAATTAAAAAAGAAGTATCTTTTTCGATAAAATTAAAAATATCCTTACTTTTTTTAATCATTAAACAAGGAATAGTTTTAGAATTATGAGTAACTAATTCTTCTTTTGAAGAATAACGATTATCAATCTCAGGTTTTAAAACCAAAAACTTAAAATTAGAAAAAATTAATAAACGAACTTTTTCGATTAACTTAGTTGTTTTCCCTGAAAACATAGGGCCACAGATAACTTCTATAAACCCTTCTTTTTTAAGAATCATTTTCTAAAAAAAACTCTCTTTTCTAATCTAATTTATTTAATTATTATCGATAGCAAAAAATAAATTTAAATAAAATAATTCAAACAAAAATAAAAAATAATTATTTTATTTTAATTTTTTTTCGTTATTTTCATTTTTAGGATTCCCGAAACGTTTATAAAATTTATCTATCTGTCCAGCTACTGTTACAAAAGATTGTGATCCGATATAAAAAGAATGACAATTAGAACAAGCTTCTATTTTCATTGTTTTAACTGTTGTACCAATAAAATGTTTTTTTTTACAAGTAGAACAAACAACTTCTACTTCGTAAAAATCAGGTTGTTTTTTTTCTTTTTTTTTCATAAAAAAATATCAATTCCTTTTTCCTAAAATTATTTTTAAATATAATAAATAAAAATAAGGTTAATTTTCAAAAAAAATAACACCAACCAAGTATATATAAATGATTTTATCATTTTTCAAATAAATATTTGAATTAATTTTTAAAAATAGGAAATTTTTTAGTCAATAATAAAATTTTTTTAGAAATTTCTTCCAAAATACTATCATTATTGTAATTTTGTAAAACTTTATCGATTAAATAAGCAACTTCACAAAATTCTTTTTCTTTTAAACCTCTTGTAGTCATAGCTGTAGTACCGATACGAATACCACTTGTATCAGAAATTTTCTCTTGATCAAAAGGAATTACATTTTTATTAACAATAATATTTGCTTTCTTTAAAGATTCTGCAGCTATTCTTCCATTTAAATAATGATTTTTATACTTTAAATCTATTAAAAATAAATGATTTTCTGTTTTCCCACTAACTAAACGATAACCTAATCTTTTGAAAACTTCAGACATTTCGAAAGCATTTTTTAATATTTGTTTTTGATAAATTAGAAAATCTTTTTGGCAAGCTTCTTCAAAAGCAACTGCTTTTGCTGCGATAACATTCATTAAAGGACCTCCTTGAATTCCAGGAAAAATACTCTTATTAATTTTTTTCATAATTTCTTCATTATTACTCAAAATTATCCCACCTCTTGGACCACGAAGAGTTTTATGAGTGGTTGAAGTAACTATGTCAGCTTGTGCTTCAAAAGGAGAAGGATGTAAACCACAAGATACCAAACCAGCAATATGTGCCATATCAACCATAAAATAAGAATTTAATTCATCAGCTATTTTTCTAAAAGAAAGAAAATCAATTTTTCTTGAATAAGAAGAAGCTCCAGCTATTATTAATTTAGGATTAACTTTATGTGCTATTTCTCTTACTTTTTCATAATCAATTATTTCTTTTTCTCGAGAAACACCATAACTATAAGATTTAAAAAATTTACCAGAAAAACTAACTTTTGAACCATGTGTTAAATGTCCTCCTGAGTCTAAAGACATTCCTAAAATACAATCATTAGGTTTCAATAATGCTTGAAAAACTGCCATATTAGCTTGAGAACCTGAATGAGGTTGAACATTAGCAAATCGAACATTGAATAATTGCTTAATTTTTTTTATTGCTATTTCTTCTATCTCATCTACATATTCACATCCTTCGTAATATCTTTTATTAGGATAACCTTCAGCATATTTATTAGTTAAACAACTTCCTTGAGCTTCTAAGACAGATTTTGAAACAAAATTTTCTGAAGCAATTAAATTAAAATTTTTTTCTTGTCTTAAATATTCTTTTTCAATTATTTCGTAAATCTTAAAATTTTTTTTTTTTAATTCTATCATATTTTTTATTTTTATTTCCTAATTTTATTAGAGATTTTTTTATTAAAATTATCTTCTTTAATATATAAAAATAAAAGAAAACAAAATTAAAAATTAAATTCCCAAAAAATATTTTTTTTTAATCAAAAAAATAAATTAAATTAAAATATAAAAACACATAAACTTATTATATATTTTTTTTATAATTTTTGTTTTTTTGTCTTAAAAGATTAAAAAAAACGCATGTAAGATTTTTTATTCTTAGAATCTTTTTCAAAAAGATTTAAACAAAAAGATTTAAAAAAAAGATTTAAAAAAAATTTTTAAAACTATTATTTATATATTTTTATTAATAAAACCCTAAAAAAAAGGGTAATGATGTCAATAATAGAATATTATTACGAAAATAAAACGCGAAAACGATATCAAAAATACCTCTTTAATTTAAAATTAGTAATATTATACGAAAAAAAATATTAATGCCGTCTCATTTTAAATTTTTGAGGGTTAAAATATGAAATCCAGGTGTTGCATTTCTCTTTTTTTCTGGTTATGGAAATTTGTCTGATTTTTTTGGGTGTTTTTTTATTTAAACCTACAGAAAAAGGTTCTCATGAGGATTTG
>NZ_VIAE01000001.1 GCF_007821455.1 Candidatus Phytoplasma pini | reverse complement strand
TTCAGGGGTTAATTTTTCCCAAACATGGAGATCGCTTTGCAAACTAATATCCTCAGGACGCCAAAATTGACTTAAATTTTGCTCGTAAAAAAATTGGGTATAAGGATCTTCCAGAATATTCCAATTTGCTGCATTATATTTAAATTCTTTTATTTTAACTTTTTTATTCATGATAAGTTATGTTTTTGCTTTATTTTCATTTCTAAATCTTTAGCTATATTGGGATTTTGTTCCAAAAATTCTTTAACTTTTTCTTTACCTTGACCTATTGGTTTATTTTTATAATTATACCAAGTGCCACTTTTTTGAATTAAATCTAGTTCTACGGCTAAATCTAATATTTCTCCTTGTCTCGAAATTCCTTGATTATAGATTATTTCTAAAGTAGCCTTTTTAAAAGGAGAAGAAACTTTAGATTTAACAACTTTAACATTAGATTTAATACCTAAAATATTATTATTATTATCTTTAATATATTCGGTTCTTCTTATGTCTAATCTTAAAGAAGCGAAATATTTTAAAGCTTTTCCACCTGGAGTTGTTTCAGAACTCCCATAAATATTTCCT
Organism: Candidatus Phytoplasma pini; assembly: GCF_007821455.1. GTDB lineage: Bacteria > Bacillota_I > Bacilli_A > Acholeplasmatales > Acholeplasmataceae > Phytoplasma > Phytoplasma pini. Next base: position 109,656 of record NZ_VIAE01000001.1, on the reverse strand, counting down.
ACTTTTTCTCTTAATTGGTTTACATAAATAACAGTAGTATTATTTTTTGATATAATAGTAGATTGTTTTCTCATTGCTTGTCCCATGATACGAGCATGTAATCCCATATGAGAATCTCCACTTTCGCCTCTTAGTTCGGCTTCAGGAGTTAAAGCGGCGACCGAATCTAAAACAATTAAGCTAACACTTCTGCTTTTAATTAGCATTTCTACAATATCTAGAGCTTTTTCGGCTGAATCAGGTTGAGAAATTATAAAGTTATTAATATCAACTCCTATTTTTTTAGCATATTGCGCATCTAAAGCATTTTCTAAATCTATAAAAGCTACATATCCTCCTTTTTTTTGCGCTTCTGCTACAGCATGTAATGTTAATGTAGTTTTTCCTGAACTTTCTGGACCAAAAATTTCAACAACTCTTCCTTTTGGAAAACCTCCTATTTCGAGAGCAATATCTAAAGCCAAAGAACCTGTCGGTATTACTTCTAATTTATTTATCTTTTCAGAATTTAATCTCATAATACTGCCTTTGCCAAAACGTTTTTCAATGTCTTTAAGTGTTTGTTCTAATATGTTTTTATTTTCATCATTATTTATAACTTTATTTTCTTTATTCATAATTAATTTTCTTTTCCTTATATTTTTATATTTATTTTTGTTTATTATAGAAATTTTTTTCAATAATTTTGAAATGTTTTATTATGTAATATAAACCAGAAATAAAGATGCAAACAGCATTTATAATTAAACAAGATTTAATCAACATATGTATTGTATTTACAGAACATGTTTCTACAAAAGATTGTCTAATTATATTAGATAATAAAATAAAAATTATAGATATAAAAGCGAAAATAGTTTTTAATTTTCCTAAAAAAGATGATTTTATAATTTTTTTTTGTTCAAAAGCTATTAAACGCACACCCATAATTAAAAAATCTCTCATAATACTTAGGACAAGAACGCCTAAAACATAATATTCAATATTTTCTTCTATTTGATAATCTTCAAACAATACTGCTTTATTACATAATAAATGAATATATAAAAAAGAAATAATAACTAATAGTTTATCAGCTATTGGATCAAAAAATTTACCGAAAATACTTTGTTTTTTAAATTTTTTAGCAATATATCCATCTAAATAATCTGTTATACTCGCTAATAAAAAAATAATACTGAACCAAATCCTTGAATCTTTAAAAAATTTTATAAATGTAGATGTAGATTCAATTTTTATTTGTTTCTTCTCGATATAAAATAAAAAAGGTAACATTACAAAAACTAAACAAATACGAAATAGGGTAAGTAAATTAGCTACTATTCTTGTAAATTTTTTCATTTTTTTATATTTTATACCTCATATTCACTTACATAACATTGATGAAAATTAATTTTTCGTTTTTTAAAATAAATTCATTAATTAGATTAATTAGGCAATTTTAAAAATATTTTTATAATATTAATTAATTTCGAATTTTTATTTTGAAAATTAATTTTTTCTATATATTTTTTTCATCCCTATATATATTTAATTTTAACATAATACAATTATAGCAATTCTTTTAATTTTTTATCTTTTCTTTTTTAGATTATTCTATAGATTTTTAAGTTTATTTTTATTTTTAATTTTTAGATTCATAGTATTTTTTGTAATAATATTTATTATATAAATATTTTTTAAATTAATTTTTAAAATTTAAAGTAATTTTTAATAATATTTATTATATTATATTAATGTATTTATTGATACTAATAGAAAAAAATATTTTAAAAAATAGATAATAAAATAATTTTTTGTTAGTGTGCAAAAAAAGCGTTATTAAATTTTGAATTTTTTATGATAATACTAGAATTAGGAAATATTATCATTAAATACATATTAATCATAAATTTAAAAATATTTTTTACGTTAATTAAAGATTTAAAATTTTAACATCGATTTTATTTAATTAAAAAATTTAATTTAAAGAAGGAAATTAAGGAAAATTTAAATTATGGCAAATATTAAACAACAAAAAAAACGTATTAAAACTGATCAAAAACGTAGATTGAAAAATAGTTGTTTTAAATCGCGTACTAAAACTCTAATTAAGAAATTTAAAGGATTTGCGACTGACGAAAATAAACAACAAATGAATTTGTTTTTTGATCTTAGCATTTCAGCTTTAGATAAAGGTTTATCTAAAAAAATTTATCATAAAAATTTTGTCTCAAGGCATAAATCTAATTTATCCAAGTTAAAAAACACTATTAAATAATAAGATATGATAATGATAATTGATATTATTGACGATAATTGTATCTTTTATTTTTTCAAAATAGATTATTAAATATTAAACATAAACATGTAATATATGTTAGGTTTATTTTATGTTATTATAAATATAGAATTTGATTATAAACATTTTTTATAATACTAAAACACTAATTAGTATTAATATATTAAATTGTATTTTATTACAAGTTAGATGTAAATTAATTATTCGTGTTATTAATTATTTTATTGATTAATTTTTTTTAATCATGAAAAATAAAAATTAAATAATTTTTGTAATATGAATATTACTATTTTGTATTATGCATGGATATTATTGATATTATATTAATATTTTGAATTTAATTTTTTCATTATTTCTTAATTAATAAAATCAATAAGAAAATAAAATAGTAATTTATAAATTTTTTTTATGAGGTTATCTTATAAGTGTTAGATTTAAAATTTGTTATCTCAAATATAAATTTAGTTATTGAAAAACTATCAAAAAGAGGAAACGATTTTTCTTTTTTAAAAGATTTATTGCCTTTGAATCATTCTAGGAAAGAATTAATTTCTCAAATAGAAATGTTGAGATTTCATAAAAATGATTTATCTCATAATATTAATAAAATTCAAGATAATTATGAATTGAAAGAAGATTTATTTTGCAAAGAGAAAATTTCGAAACAAAAAATAAAAGAATTAGAAGAAAGATTATCGATTATTGATCATAAAATATTTGATATTTTATCTTTTGTTCCTAATATACCTCATTTTTCTGTTCCTCAAGGAACTAAAAATAAAAATAATTCATTAGAAGTTTATAGTTTTTTAGAACCTCGAATATTCTCTTTTCCGATAAAAAATCATTTAGAATTAGGGAAACAATTAGATATTTTAGATTTTAAAAGAGCTTCCAAAATTGTAGGTAGTAAGTTTGTTGTTGCAAAAGGTTTAGGAGCTCGCTTAGAAAGATCTTTAATTAATTTTATGATTGATACTCATATACAAAAAGGATATCAAGAGATATTTCCACCTTTTATTGTTAATGAAAGTTCTATGTATGCTACAGGCCAATTGCCTAAATTTAAAAAGGAACTTTTTCGTTTAGACTTAGATCAAAAAGATTGGTATTTGAATCCTACAGCAGAAGTACCTATTATTAATTTTCATCGAAACGAAATATTAAATATTAATCAGTTGCCTATAAAATATGTGGGATTCACAACTTGTTTTCGACAAGAAGCTGGTGCATCAGGTTCTAATACAAGAGGGATTTTGAGACAAAAACAATTTAATAAAATAGAATTAATTCAATTTGTAGAACCTTATTTTTCTTACAAACATTTAGAAGAAATGTTAAAAGATTCTGAAGATATTTTAAAAAAGTTAAAATTACCATATAAAGTTGTAGTTTTAGACGCGAACGATTTAGGTTTTAGTATGGCTAAAACATATGATATTGAAGTTTTTTTCCCTGGGCAAAAGTGTTATTATGAAATTGCTTCTATTAGTAATGCAGAATCATTCCAAGCTATAAGATCTAATATTAAATTTCTTGATTCTAAAAAAATTTCAAAAAAATATGTGCATACTTTAAATGGTTCTGCTTTAGCTATTGGTAGAACATTAGCAGCTATTATAGAAAATTATCAAAATGATGATGGAAGTGTTACAATTCCTGAAGTTTTGTGTAGTTATATGGGAACAGACATTATTAAGTAATTTTTTTATAAATTGTTTTATTTTTGAATTATATATTATATTAATAAGTGTTAGTATTTTTTTTGCTAAAAGATAATTTAAAATTTTTTCAAAATTTAAAAAAATACTATAGGTAGAGATATGGAATTAAAAGATATTTTAAAAAAGATTAATATTTGGCATATTATTATTATAATTATGTTATATCATATAATGGCACCTTTATTTTATATCATAAATGAACCTTCAATTGGCCCAAATGCATTGGAAATATTGGATTTTTTAGAAAAAGATGAAATTAAAAAAATTGAACCTACTTTGATGAGTGATTCTTTTTATAATATTAAAATAACTTTGTTAAATGGTCAAATAAAAAAATATCCATGGGTGAATATTTTTCAATATAATAAAATATGTGATAAAATAGAAGGTAAAGAAAAAAATTCTATAATTAGTGGTGTAGAACCAAAGCAAGATCATTTAGCAAATTTTAAAGATTCTTTTCTTGCTGGTTTTTCTATGTGTTTAAGTATTTTATTTTTTTATTATTTATATACATCATTAAAATTTACAATTTCTCCTTTATTAGAACAATTTATGGATAAACAAGGTCAAGATAAATCTCCTAATAATGAGTTTCTTGATTTTTTACGTTCTCGAAAACCTGATATAACTTTTAAAGATATTGCCGGCGCTCAAGAAGAAAAAGAAGAAATGAAAGAGTTAGTAGATTTTCTTAAAAATTCTCAAAAATATGTTGAAATGGGAGCTAGAATCCCGAAAGGTATTTTATTATCTGGCTTACCAGGTACCGGAAAAACTTTATTAGCAAAAGCTTTAGCTGGTGAAGCAGGTGTGCTTTTTATAGCAGTTTCAGGTTCTGAATTTGTAGAAATGTACGCGGGTTTAGCTGCTCTTCGTATGAGAAATTTATTTAAGAAAGCTAAGAAAAACGCTCCTTGTATTATTTTCATAGATGAAATTGAAACTATTGCTCGTAAAAGAGGTTCTCATTCTAATTTTGCGGAACAAGAACAAGCTTTAAATCAATTATTAGTGGAATTAGATGGTTATAATCAAAATACAGGCGTTATTGTAATAGCGGCAACTAATAAACCAAGAATGTTAGATTCAGCTTTATTAAGACCAGGAAGATTTGATCGTATTTTTCGTGTTAATTTACCTAATTTGAAAGATAGAGAAGCTATTTTGAAATTACACGCTTCTAATAAAAAATTAGGACCTGATGTTAATTTAGAAGAATTAGCTAAACAAACTCCAGGAATGAGCGGAGCACAATTAGAAGGTATTTTAAACGAAGCTGCTTTATTAGCTATTCGCAAAAAATCTTCTTTTATTGATAAAAAAATCTTAAGTGAAGCTACTGATCGTATTTTAATGGGCCCTGCTAAGAAAAGTAGAAAATATTCTGAAAAAGAGAAAAAAATGGTGGCTTATCATGAAGCTGGACATGCTGTTATTGGATTACGTTTGCCAGATTCTAAAAAAGTACAAAAAGTAACTATTATCCCTCGTGGCGATGCGGGTGGTTATAATTTGATATTGGATGAAGAAGAATTATTTTTTTCTTCCAAGAAAAAATTATTGGCTGAAATTACTATTTTATTAGGCGGAAGAGCATCGGAAGAATTGTTTTTAGATGATATTTCAAACGGGGCTGTTGGAGATTTCGAAAGAGCAACAGAAATCGCGAGAATGATGGTTACTAAATTTGGAATGAGCAAAATAGGATTAACACAATTCGTAGAAGATGAAAAATATTTTCATAAAAATTTTTCAGATCCAAAAGCTTTAGAAATTGATCAAGCTATTCAAGAAATTATATCAAATTGTTATGAAATGGCTAAGAAAATTATTTCTGCAAATAAAGAACTTTTATCTAAAATTTCTGAGTATTTAATAGATTTAGAAACTTTATCTAAAAAAGATATTGATGAAATTGATAAAACAGGTATGTTATTTTGGTTCGAAGAGGAAAAAAAACAAAATGTTTCAAGCGAATATATTGATTTAAATATAATAGATCAAAAAGAAGATCAAAAAACAGTACAAAACGAAAATGATAAAAATAAAATATAATTTGAATTTCCAAAATTAAATTATTATCTATAATTTATTTTGATTTTTTGAATTAATCATATATATTTGTCTTTTTTTGAAAGAAAGTAAATTTTAGAATTTTTATTATATAATAATGTATATATGAAAAGTTTTATTGTTGCTCAGAAAGAACATGGTTTTCGATTAGATTTTTTTTTAGCTCAAAAACTAAATTTGAGTAGGAATAAATCTTGTTTTTTAATCATGAATAAAAGTATTTTCGTTAATAATCAAATTGTAAAAAAAAGTTATTTTTTAAAAAAAGATGATTTTGTTACTTTTCAACAAGACAAAAAACCATTATCTTTTGCGATTGATGATTATCGACCTATAAATTTAAATTTACAAATTATATATGAAGATGATTATTTAATTGTTATTAATAAACCACCTAATTTAGTTACACATCCTTGTTTAAGTTATACTGGTGTTACTTTAATTAATGGTTTGCTTTATCAAATTAAAGATTTTTCAAAATTAAAAGGTTTTAGGCCTGGCATTATACATCGTTTAGATAAAGATACTACGGGATTAATTTTGGTCGGCAAAAAAGATGAAATTGTTGTTGAGATGCAAAAAATGCTCCAACAGAAAAAAATTAAAAGAATTTATTGGGCTTTAATTCATGGTTTTTTAGGTTATAAAGGAACTATTAATTTACCTATTAATAGAGATCATAATAATCGTTTAAAGAAAATGGTCTTTTTTAAAGGAAAAAATGCTATAACTCATTTTAAAACTATTAGAAGATTTGAAAATTTTTCTTTATTAGAATTAGAATTAGAAACAGGAAGAACCCATCAAATTAGAGTTCATCTATCTTATTTGCAGCATCCGATTGTCGGTGATCCTTTATACGGAAGAAAAACACAAAAAGAGCCTCAAATGCAATTATTACATTCTAAAAATATAATTTTTATTCATCCTAAGACAAAAAAATCTTTATTTTTTGAATCTACTTTATTTCCTCATTTTCAAGAATTTTTAAATCAATTATTATCAAAATCAAAAATGTAATTTTTATTTCAAGATAATTTTATTATAATTGTTTTAATATTTTTTATACCATAATATTATTTTTTTCATTTTTTATTTTAATAAATATAAAAATTATAAAAATAGGATAATAAAGTTATTTATGTATTTAAAAGAAATTGAAGAAAAAATAAAAAATATTCTTAAGAAAGAATATAATATTTTTGTATTTTTGAAAAATAACCCTAAAGAAAAAGAAAACTTTGATTTATGTTTGCCGTTGTTTTTATACCAAAAAATTTTTAATATAGATTTATTAGAAATTTTCGAAAAATTTAAACAAAAAATAATTATTTTAGAAGAAATCGAAAATATTTTTTTTAAAAATGGTTTTTTGAATATTAAATTAAATAGAAATTGTTTTAGTCAAAAAATTTTAACAGATATTATTGTACAAAAAAATAATTATGGTCAAGAAAAACAAAAAAATAAAGTTATTGTTTTAGATTATTCTTCTCCTAATATTGCTAAAAATTTTTCTATTGGTCATTTACGTTCTACCGTTATTGGTAATGCTATGAAAAATGTTTATCAAAAATTAGGTTTTCAAACTGTAAGTATTAATCATTTAGGGGATTGGGGCACTCAATTTGGGAAACTAATTTTAGCTTATCAAAAATGGAGTTCTAAAGATAGTATTTTAAAAAAATCTATTGATGAATTACAAAAACTTTACATTATGTTTCATGAAAAATCAGAAAAAAACGAAGAATTAAATCGAGAAGCGAAATTTATTTTTTATCAACTTGAAAACAAAAATAAAGATATTTTATCTTTATGGAGATGGTTTAAAAATATTTCTTTAAAAGAATTTAAAAAAATCTATAATTTATTAAATGTTTCTTTTGATTTTTATACAGGCGAATCTTTTTTTCATACAAAAGCTCTAAAATTATTGAAACAATTAATAAAAAAAAATTTATTATTTTTAGATAAAAAAGCTTATATTATCCCTTTAGATAATCACATCCCACCTGCTTTATTACAAAAAGATAACGGTAGCACTCTTTATCTAACAAGGGATTTAGCTTGTGTTTTATATCGTTATAAAAAATTTAATTTTCATCAATGTTTATATTTTGTAGGAAATGAACAAAAATTACATTATCAACAATTAAAACAAGTTTTAAATAAAATAGGATATTCTGAATTAAACATAGAACATATTAATTTTGGTTTAGTTTTATTCCAAAATGAAAAAATTTCTACTCGAAAGAATCATAATTATAAATTTATTGATATACTTCAAAAAACTATTGATGAAGCAGTCAATTTTATGAAAAATAAAAATAATAATTCTAATAAAATAGAACTTAAAAAAATAGCACAAAAAATAGCTATTGGAGCTATTGTTTTTAATGATTTGAAAAATGATCGTCATTTAGATATTGAATTTGATTTAAAAAAAATGGTACAATTCGAAGGTAATACAGGTCCTTATTTACAATATACTATTGTTAGATTAAATTCTATTATTTCGAAAAATTATGATAAAAAAAAATTACACGAATATAATTGGTCAAAAATGAATGTTTATTATCAAAAAAATCATTATTTTATTTTGATTAAATTGATGGATCAATTTTCAGTTACTTTAAACAAAAGTAAAAATAAAAATATGCCTAGTATTTTTGCTAGATATCTTTTGTTATTAGCTCAAAACACAAATAAATTTTATAATCAAGAAAAAATTTTAGTTATTAATAATCTTATTTTACAAGAATCTAATATTCTTATAATGAAAGCAGTTGCAATTGTTTTAAAAGAAGGATTACGTATTTTAGGTATACCTGTTTTAGAAAAAATGTAAAACAAATTTTTTTATAAATAAAATAATAAAAATTATATTAGGTATTAAATATGGAATTTTCGATACAAAATAAAATTAAAATTTTGACAGATCAATTACATCAAGCTAATCATGAATATTATAATTTAAATAATACAATTTTAACTGATCATCAATATGATGCTTTGTTAAAAGAACTAATCTTGTTAGAAAAAGAATATCCTCAATATAAATTGCCTTATAGTCCTACTTTTAAAGTGGGCGGGGGGTTAAGTGTTAAATTTAATAAAATGAAACATGATGTACCAATGTTATCTTTAGATAATGTTTTTAATTTTCAAGAATTAAAGGATTTTAATAAACGTCTTCGGAAAAAAGTGACTAATTTTAGTTTCATTACTGAATTAAAAATAGATGGAGTTGCCATTAGTTTAAAATATAAAAAAGGAATTTTAGAACAAGCTTTAACCAGAGGTAATGGAGATTTTGGAGAATTAATTACAGAAAATGTCAAGACTATTAAAAGTATTCCTTTAAAATTATCGCACGAAATAGATTTAGAAGTTAGAGGAGAAATTCTATTTGATCATAATTCTTTTCAAAAATTAAATTACATGCAACAAAAAAAAGGCAAGACGTTATTTTCTAATCCTAGAAATGCTGCTTCAGGTACCTTACGCCATTTAAATTCTCAAATAGTAGCACAAAGAAATTTATTTTCTTTTTTTTATTTAATCGTTAATCCTCCTAATTATATTACAACTCAAGAAGAATCTTTAATTTTTTTAAAAAAAATGAATTTTTCTGTTAATTCTTATTATGAAGTTATTGATTCTTTCGATAAATTAAAAACAAAAATTGATTATTATTATCATTTAAAAAAAGAATTACCTTATGACACAGATGGTGTGGTTATTAAAATTAATGAATTAGAATCACATTCTATTATCGGTTATACAACAAAATTTCCTAAATGGGCTATTGCTTATAAATTTAGTTCTATTAAGAATACTACTGTGATAATAAATATTAGTTTTCAAGTAGGTCGTACAGGGATGGTTACTCCTTTAGCACATTTATCGCCCATCATTATAGGAGGCAGTTTGGTTTCAAAAGCAACACTGCATAATTATGATTATATTAAGATAAAAGATATTCGCGTTAATGATACAGTTTTAGTTCATAAAACAGGATCTATTATTCCAGAAATTATTGAAGTAGTTAAAGAAAAAAGAACCAATGATTCTAAATCTTTCGAAATGATTCAAAATTGTCCTTTTTGTAATAGCGAATTAAAAAGAAATAAGCATGAAGTAGATTATTTTTGTCTTAACGAAAAATGTTCAGAGAAAACAATTAAAAAAATTATTCATTTTACTTCTAAAGAAGCGATGGATATTAATTTTTTAGGAAAAAAAAATTTAATTTTATTATTTCAAAAAGGTTTTATCAAAAAAATTTCTGATTTATACGATTTACAACAAAAAATAGATGAATTAGAAAATTTGTTTAATTTCGGTAAGAAAAAGATAGATAATATTCTTAAATCTTTAGAAAAAAGTAAATTTCAAACTTTCGATAGATTTTTATTTGGTTTAGGTATTAGACATGTAGGCATAAAAATCGCTAAATTATTAACTTATAAATTCAAAAATATAAATAATTTAAAAAAAGCTACTTATGAAGAAATTTCAATTATTCCTGAAATAGGAACTAAGATAGCTGAAAGTGTTTATCAATATTTTAAAAACGAAAATAATCTTAAAGAAATTGAATTATTAGAACAAAAAAAAGTTATTTCTGATTTACAAAAAAAAGATTTTAATATTTTGAATAATAGTTTATTTCAAAATAAAAAAATATCTATAACAGGTAGTTTTCGTTTTTATTCTAGAAAAAAAATAATAATGATTTTAGAACAATGTGGCGCTCATGTTATTAATAATGTTTCTTCCAATACTGATTATTTAATTTGCGGTCATAATAGTGGTTCCAAATTAAATAAAGCCAAGAATTTAAAAATTAAAATTCTAAATGAACAAAAATTTGAAAATATTTTATCATCATTAATATCGGTAGATTAGATGTGTTTATTAGCAAGATTTGTATCTCACCTTTTATTACAAAACTAGCCCCGCTCCAAATCGTGTGAACAATTTTCCAAGTACACGGCTTTCAATAATATTCTTTTTTAGGGGATTAAATATCTATTGCTAGGTAATTTATACTGCTTTTCAAATAATTTTATGTTTTTAATTTGTTGATTTGTAATTCTTTGGTGGCATTTTTTGCATAATTTCTTTGTTTTTTGTTCAAGATATTACGTCAGTTTTGGTCCCTTACCTTTTTTTTGTGATGGATTTTAACAATTCTCTATTGATCCGCGCTGTTCGCATCTTTCAGCGGCCAAATATCCAAGGTGATAATAGCATTATTTATATATAAAATAATATAATATTTTTTTTGAAAAAAATAATTCTAATTCAATTTATTTAAAAAAATTTTGTTAATAAAAAGGTCTAAAAATATAAAAATGAAAAATATTGGCATTGATTTAGTTGAAATTTATAGAATAAAAACAATAGGTATGCAAAAAATAGTTAATCGTGTTTTATCTTTAAAAGAAATTGATATTTATCAACAAATTCGCCATATGGAAAAAAAATATAGTTTTTTAGCTGGCAGATGGGCAGCAAAAGAAGCTATTTTTAAAGCTTATCAAAGAGGCGATTTAAAAAATAATTATCGCGATTGGTCGATTTTAAATGATATTGTTTCTGGATTTCCTTATGTAGAAAATATTTCTAATCCTCGAATTATGATTTCTATTACTCATAGCGAAAATTATGCTTTAGCTTTTGTTATATTATTTTAATATTATATTTTTTATATCATTGTATTTAGCGAATTAATATATAATTTTAAAAACATATAAATAATTATATTAAAAAATTATCGATATTATTAAAAAATATTTGTGATATTATATTTTTTAAATAAAAAAATTTTTTAAATTTGATCTAAATATAATTTAGAATATTTTTAGTTTATATGTATTAATTCATTTTCAATTACTTTATAAAAAAAAGAGTAATTAATTTAACTCTTTTTTTTATTTATAAATATTTCTTTTGATTTAAAATATTTTATTGGATGTTTTTCTTTGTATTTATGTTATTTAGATTTTTTTTATTATTTATAATAAAAATTATGTAAAAATAACTAATAATAATACAAATTAAAATAATTAAAAAAATATTTTGTGAATTTTTTATTGTATTTAATTGATTGTTTAAAAAATTTATTTTTTCTATTTTGTTATCTGTTTCTTCAAATTGGAAAATATATTTAAAAAAATTTTTTATTGTTTTTTCTAAATCTTTATATTTTTGAAAAATTTTCTGAAAATTTAATTCAGATCTATTAAATTTGTTATTAATTTCCATTTCTTTATCAATATCGAATTCTGCTTCTTTATTGTCTATTACGTTCTTTAATTCTTCTTCAGTTTCTTTAAAATTTTTTTCAGTTTCTTCGTATAATTTATCTTTTTCAAGATCTAATGTTTTTTGTTTGATATTTGTCAGCATCTCTAGTGTTTTTTCTTTTTCACTTAAGTTTGCAAATTTTTCTAATTCTGCCAAAATTTCATCATTTAATGCTTTTGTGTCATATAATAATTTTTTTTGTGTTTCAGCTTTATATTGTTTAATTTGTGAAATAATGATTTTATAATCTTTTAACAATTTTTTGTAGTTGTCTTGAATTTCATTAATTTCTTCTTGTTGCTCTTCTTTGTTCCCGTTTTGCTTTATTCTTATTAATTTTTCTTCTTCTTGGTTAAATTTATAAATGAATGAATCTTGTGCGTTTTTATCGTCGTTTAAACTTGATTTTATTTTATCTAAATTGGTTTCTGTTTCGATGTTTTTGGTTTTTAATTCTTCCTGTATTTGTTTTGTATTACGTAGTTCTCTTTCAGCCCATTCTTTCTTTTCGTTGATTTGTTCTTTTAAAGTTTCGATAGTCTCAAAATTTGCTATTCCAAAAATTTTATTTTTAAAATTTAAATTAAAAATTAATATAAAAAATATTAAAAAATAATATGTTAGATGAAAAAATATTTTTTTAAATAAAAAAATATTTTTTTTAGATTCTTTCAATATTTTTATTTTTTCTTTTCTATTATGAGTTTTTGAAAAATATTATTAATTACTATTATTTTAATAAAAATAATATAATAATATCCTAATGGATTATATCATATTAACATTTTATCATAAATAGATAATAATGATTTTTTTGATATTTTAAAATCCAAAAATAAAACAATTTAAATATCTATATTTTCATGAAATAATATAAAAAAATATTAAATTGTATTAATTTTTATTTTTGAAATATTGTGTTATTACATTTTTTGAATTAAGCTTTTGCCTGTCATTTCTTTTGGTTTAGTTATTTTCATCAATTCTAATAAAGTTGGCGCAACATCGCATAAAGAACCGTTTTTTAAACAAATTGTTTTATCTGTTATAATAAAAGGAACTAAATTAGAAGTGTGAGCTGTATGTGGATTTCCCTTTGTATCTTTCATTTGTTCTGCGTTTCCATGATCAGCTACAATACAAGCTTTACCTTTAATAGATAAAATAGCTATAACAACTTCTCTTAAACAATTATCTATTGTTTCTATTGCTTTAATAGTTGCTTCGAGATAACCTGTATGCCCTACCATATCAGGATTAGCAAAATTCAAAATCATAGTTTGATATTTTTTAGATAAAATTAATTTTTTAGCGGTAGCAGCAATTTCTAAAGCGCTCATTTCAGGTTTTAAATCATAAGTTTTTATTTTAGGGGAAGGTATTAAAACATGATCTATTTTTTCTAAATTAATTTGTTTTCCGCCATCAAAAAAGAAAGTGACATGAGGATATTTTTCTGTTTCTGCAATTCTTAATTGATTTAATCCTAATTTAGAAATAATTTCGCCATAAGTATTTTTTAATTTATTTTTTTCAAAAGCTACCATTGCCTTTACTTGAGGAGAATATTGTGTCATTGTTACTAAACAAAGATTATGAATTAATTTTTCACCTTGAAAATTAATTTTTCCTTCGGAAGAAAAATAAGAAGTCATAGAAGGATTGGATAATGCTGTTGCTAAACGCATAGCACGATCAGAACGAAAATTTACAAAAATAACACTATCATTATCTTCAATTAAGCCGTTATAATTAGAAATAAAAGGTTTAATAAACTCATCTGTAATTCCTTTTTTATAAGAATTTGCAATACCTTTTAAAGGAGAATTGACAAAGTTATTTTTTTTAGATGTCAACATATTATAAACTAAATTAATACGATCCCAATTATTATCTCGATCTAAACCATAATATCTTCCTGAAATAGAAGCAATTTGAACACCATAATCTATTAAATATTTTATATAATAAATACCTGATTTAGGATCTGCGTCTCTTCCATCCATAAAAGCATGTAAATATGTTTTTTTTTCTAAATTATATTTTTTTAATAAATCAAATAAAGCTATAAAATGATCGATATGTGAATGAATACCACCATCAGAAACTAATCCTAAAAGATGCATTTTACTATTATTTTTTTTAACATGTTCTATTGCTTTTAAAAATTTTTCATTATTAAAAAAAGTTTTGTCATGGATAGATTTATTAATTTGTGTTAAGGATTGATAAACAACTCTTCCAGATCCTAAATTAATATGGCCTACTTCGCTATTTCCTACTTGATCTTTTGGCAAACCTACTTCTTCCCCTGAAGCTTTTAAAGTAGTATTAGGAAAGTTTTTAAAGAGGTAATCTAAATAAGGTGTTTTTGCTAAATAAAAAGCATTATCTTCTTTTTTTTTAGATAAACCCAAACCATCTAAAATAATTAGTCCTACAAAATCAAACATAATCACAAAACTCCTTTTTTAGTTATAAAAATATTTTTATATATTTTACATATATTAATATTTTTTTTATTCATATATAATATTATTTAATTTTCTTATTAAGAAAATATGGTATTATTTGTTAGTTATGAGATTTTTAAATTAATTATTTTGGATTAATAATGAATATTATTTTTTTAAATTATAAAAATTTTTAATACCTAAATAAGGAATATTACCTATTTTTTCTTCAATTCTTAATAATTGATTATATTTAGCAATACGATCTGTACGAGAACAAGAACCTGTTTTAATTTGACCTGTGTTCGTAGCTACAACTAAATCAGCTATAGTAGTGTCTTCGGTTTCTCCGCTTCGATGAGAAATAATAGCTGTATAAGAAGCTTTTTTTGCCATTTCGATAGTTTCTAAAGTTTCTGTTAAAGTTCCTATTTGATTTAATTTAACCAAGATAGAGTTAGCTACTTGTTGGTCGATTCCTTGAGATAGTTTTTGAGTATTTGTTACAAATAAATCATCACCTACCAATTGAATTTTTTTACCTATTTTTTTTGTTAAAATGTGCCATCCAAGCCAATCATTTTCATCAAGTCCATCTTCAATAGAAATAATAGGATATTTATCAATTAGTTTTGTATAATAGGAAATTAATTCTTCGCTTGTGAAAAAACTGTTATTTTCAGAATTTAAAATATATTTTTTCTTTTTTTCATCATAAAATTCTGATGAAGCGGCATCTAATCCTAAAAAAATATCTTTTCCTGGTATATAACCTGCATTTTGGATAGACTCCATAATTATCTGAAAAGCTTCTTCGTTTGAATTCAAATTTGGAGCATATCCGCCCTCATCTCCCACAGTAGTCGGATATCCTTTTTGTTTTAAAATTTTTCCTAAATGATGAAAAATTTCTGTACCATAACGCAAAGCTTCTTTAAAATTAGGAGCTCCTGTTGGTAAAATCATAAATTCTTGAAAATCAATATTATTAGAAGCATGAGCGCCACCGTTGATTATGTTTATCATTGGAACAGGCATTTGTTTAGGTTGTATTCCACTTATGTATTGATATAGTTCTAATCCAAGATGATTAGCAGCCGCTTTTGCGCAAGCCAAAGAAACTCCTAAAACAGCATTAGCTCCTAATTTAGATTTATTATAAGTGTTGTCAAGTTGAATCAATAATTTGTCTATTTTGTTTTGTTCTAAAACTGAATAATTATCTTTTAAGGCAGGTTTAATTATTTCATCAATGTTTTTAATCGCTTGTAAAACTCCTTTTCCCAAAAATCTTTTTGAATCATGATCTCTTAATTCAACCGCTTCATATTTTCCTGTAGAAGCTCCAGAAGGCACTATGGCTCTTCCGAAATAACCCGAATATGTATACACTTCTACTTCTATTGTAGGATTTCCTCTAGAATCTAAAATTTCTCGAGCTAAGATATTTTCTATATGTGGCATTGATAAAAACTCCTTATTATTTTTTGATTTAAATGTAAAAAAATATTTTTTTATTTTTTTAATTATTATTAATATTTTAATATTAAATTGATTCTATATTCTATCAACATAAATTAATTATTAATTATATATAATTGATATATTTATTTTAACATTATTTTTTTATGTAATAAAATTTATTATCTTTTTCCCTAAATATTTAGATAATGTTATTTTTTGATTAAAGAAATTTCAAATGATAATTATTCCTGAAACTACAAAACAATTTTTTCAAAAGAAAAAATTATCTTTTTTGCAAAAAGATCATTTTTATAATAAAAAAATATCATTAATTTTATAAAAGAAATTTTGCAAAAAAAATCTTTATTAGCGTCGGAATTAATTTTTTAGAAGATAAGAAGTAATTTTTGAAAATTATTTTATTTCTAAAAAGTGTTTAGTTCGCTAAAAGAAAAAAGTCAAACTAAAATAAATTTGACTTTATTTTTTTTATCTTCTTGCTGGTTCCATTAAAATGGAACAGAACCAAATAAAAAAATGTTATAATACTTTTGAGTATTTATATATTCAAAAATGAAATTAAAATTAAAATAAAAAAGTTAAAAGTATATAATTCTAATAAAATATATAGTTGTATTATTTTAGCATTATATTATTTTATTATCGAAAAAAAAATTCTTACCTAATTACTTTTATTTTTTCATTTTTATGTTATTTTTTTGTTTCAAGAAAATAATTAAAATAATTATTTTTTATTTTATTTAATAAAATATGTATTAGTTATCGTTCGTAAGAAAGGATTATTATATTTTAGAATATGAAAATTTATCAATTACCTAAATTAAATTATAATTATGATGCTTTAGAACCTTTTATTGATAAAAAAACTATGGAAATACATTACTTAAAACATCATCAAAATTATACAGATAATTTAAACAGTGCTTTAAGTAAATATCCTCAATTAATATATGATTTAGATTTTTTATTAAAAAATTTAAGTTTAATACCTGAAGATATTAGAATTCTTGTAAGGAATAATGGAGGGGGATATTTTAATCATACTTTTTTTTGGAAAATTTTAAAATTATCTAATTCAAATGATTATGATGAAACTATTCAATTAAAAAAATTAGTTAAAGAAAATTTTGGTAATTTAGAAAATTTTAAAAATCAATTTCTTTTGCAAGCTAAAAATCTTTTTGGTAGTGGTTGGACATGGTTAATTTTAGATTTTAAAAATCAATTAAAAATTGTTGTTACTTCTAATCAAGATACACCGTTAGATGAAGGACACCCTCTTTTAGCCATAGATCTTTGGGAACATTCTTATTATTTAAGTTATCAAAATCGTCGTGTTGATTACATAGAAGCTTTTTATAATGTTATTAATTGGAATCAAGTAGATAAAAATTTACAAGAAGCTTTAATTTCTAATTCAGCTTTTTAAAAAAGATTAGTTATTTTTGAATTTTCAAAAAATGAATTGTAAAAAAATTTTATGTGGCCTATTAAAATCAAAAAAAAATTAAAGGAAGATATTATTCAAAGTCTTTATCAATATGATTTTTACCAAGAAGAATTAAAAAAATATAATAGTAATGTTCCCGAAAATATACCATTGTTTCAGTATATTATTGATAATATTTCTATTATAGATCGAATTATTGAAAAAAATTTGTATAATTATCAAATAAATAGATTAAATAAGGTAGATAAAGCTATTATTCGCTTAGCTACTTTAGAATTATTAGAAAAAAAAGTTTCTTATAGAATTATTATTAATGAAGCAATTGAATTAACTAGGAAATTCACTTGTTTAGAAGAAAATAAACAATGTAAATTTAATAATAAGTTGTTACAATTAATTTATGAAGACATTAGAGATAATAATTATATAAAAAAAACGAGCTTTTAGTTATTAAAAGCTCGTTTAAATATTTTCATTGAATATATTTTAATAAATCATATTTAAATTAAAATTTTTATATTTCTTTTAATTGTATTATTGCGATTATTAAAGGTAAGAATAGCAAAATAAATATCAAAATATAAATTATTATTTTTGACCAGGGAATTTTTTTTTTATTGTATTTATGTTTTTGATTATTTTTAATTGTTTGAAATTTTTTTTTATCTTTATTATTATTTTTTGGATTCGAATTTTTCATATTTCTCACTTTAAATTAACAAATTTATAAAACTTGATTTTTTATAAAAAATAATAAAAATAAAAAAAATTCTATATTTATTATAGATGAAATTTTAAATTTGAACAAATAAAAAATAAATATATGTGATATATTCTATAATATTTTTTTGAAATAGAAAAATCAAAATTTAATAAAAAATTAAAGGATATTTAAAAAATGTATAATAATTACATTACTCAAAAATTAAAACAATTAAAATTTTCTGTAGTAACTCCTATCCAAAAAGAATTATTTTTGAAATTTCATCAACCTTATAATTTAATAGGAATATCGCCAACCGGAACAGGAAAAACACATGCTTATTTATTACCAATTCTTAGCAAAATAGATTGGAATAAAAATATTATACAAGCTATTATCGTTATTCCTACCAATGAATTAGTTTTTCAAATATTCCTTATGTTAAAAGAATTTGAAATAAGAAATTCTCAAATCAAAATTTTTTACGGAGGCATGGATAAAAAGAAAATATCTTTATTTTTAGAAAAAAAACAACCTAATATTTTAATCACGACCTTAGATAAGTTATATGAATATTCACATATTTTAAAAAAAATAAATATTTGTACAGCTTCTTTTTTGGTTTTAGATGAAGCTGATATGTTATTTGATCAAAAATCTTTAAATTCATTAGATGTTTTATTAAAAAAATGGAATCCTAAAATTTTATTATTTTCTGCTTCTATAACAATAGCCATGCAACCTTTTATTAATAAATATTTTGGTAAATCTTTATTTTTAGATGTTAATTCACAACATAAATTAAATTTAAAATATTTTATTTTACAAAGTCCTATTCAAAAACGTCTAAATGATTTAAAACATTTATTAATCAATTTAAATCCTTATTTATCTTTGATTTTTGTTTCTAAAAAACAAGAACAAACAAAAATTTATAATTTTTTAAAACAATATAATTTAAAAATTTTAAATTTTTCTTCTGATTTATCCGTAAAAAAAAGAAAACAATATATTTTAGAAATTAAAAAAATGAAATATCAATATATTTTAACTAGTGATTTAATGTCTAGAGGATTAGATTTAGATGTTTCTTGGGTGATTCATTATGATTTACCAAAAAAAAATATAGAATTTTTTATGCATCGAAGTGGTAGAACCGGAAGAATGAATAAAAAAGGAAATGTTGTTATATTTTACGACATAGAAGATCAAAATTCTTTACAAAAAATCAAAAAAATAAATAATATTGATTTTCAAAAAATTATTTTAACTAAAAATGGTTTTCAAGAAAAAAATAAAAAAAATCTCTCGAAAAATAATCATAATCAGATATATAAGAAAAATAAATTTATTGAAAATCAAAATAAAACAAAAGATTATTTTGCGTATAAAGACAAAAACAAAAAAAATATAAAATTTAAAATAAAAAATAAAGGAAAGAAAAAAAGAAATGATTAAAATAGGCAGTCATGTATCTTTTAAAAAACCTTTAATGTATTTTGAATCTTTAAAACAATCTATTTCTTTTGGTGCCAATACTTTTATGATTTATACAGGTGCACCTCAAAATACTCAAAGAATAGATTTAAAAAAAGCTTATGTTTCTGAAACTTTAATAGAAATGCAAAAACATAATTTTATTTTCAAAGATTTGGTCGGTCATGCCCCTTATATTGTTAATTTAGCTAATCCTAATACATTAAAAAGAGAATTTTTTATTAAATTTTTAACAGAAGAATTAAATCGTTTTGCAAAATTAAAAATTAGTCAAATGGTTATGCATCCTGGTAACGCTATTTCTCAAAATAGGAAAGAAGCAATTCATTTAATTGCTGATGGAATTAATCAGATTTTATATAATACCCGTCATTCAAAAGTGAAAATAGCATTAGAAACTATGGCTGGTAAAGGCAATGAAATAGGTTTTGTTTTTCAAGAATTAAAAGATATTATTTCTTTAATTCTAGAACCACAAAGAATTAGTGTTTGTTTTGATACTTGTCATGTTTTTGATTCAGGTTATGATATTAAAGATAATTTAGAGTATATTCTACAAGAATTTGATTCTATTATCGGTTTAAAATATATAACAGTTTTTCATATTAATGATTCCAAAAATGTTTTAGGAAGCAAAAAAGATCGACATGAAAATATCGGATATGGTCAAATAGGATTTGAAGCTTTAATGAAAATTATTTATCATCCTTTATTTATTTTTGTACCGAAAATTTTAGAAACTCCTTTTATTAAAGGTTTATCTCCTTATAAAGAAGAAATCAAGATGATCAAACAAAAACAATTTAACCCAAATTTGAAAAATTAAAAATAAAAAATTCATATATTTCATTAAATTCAAATATATTTTAGATTTGTTTTTATTTTTATATTAAATTATATATAAAAACAAAGTAATTAAAATACTTTTGTAATTTAATTGACTTTTATTTATGTTTTTAGAAAAAAACAAATATAATTTAGAGTGAATGGTTAAAGATTAAAATTAATTAGATTTTTTTCTTTTAATGTAAAAAATAAAGGGAAATGATAAGAAAATTAAAATATTGAAATATAATTTGATTAATTTAAAAATTTCTAGATATTTTTTTATATTAATATAAGTATAATTTTATATTTTTGAATTTTGTTTTAAATTCGATTTTATATTATAATTTTTTAAAATAAATTTAAAGAAATTCAAGAAATCGAGGCAAAATTGTTTGTTCAAAAGAGTAAAATCTATCAAGGAACTTTACGATAAATATGTAATTTATTTAAATCAATCAATTTTAATCGAAGGTTGGTTAAAAAATAGACGTTGTCAAAAAAAAATGGTTTTTTTAGATTTGAATGATGGTACTTCATTAGATGATTTACAAATAGTTTATAGAATAGATGATTTTAATAATATTGTTAATGAAATCAAAAATAATTTACAAATTGGTATCTCTTTACAAATAAAAGGTTATTTAGTTAAATCAAAAACAGAAGAACAAAAAATTGAAATATTAGCTAAAGAAATTATCATTTTAGGAAAAAATTATTCTGATTATCCTATTCAAACTAAAAAACATTCTAAAGCTTTTTTAAGACAAAACGCACATTTAAGATTAAGAACGAAACTTTTTGGAGCTATTTTTAGAATCAGAAGTACCGTTTATTATGCAGTAAACGATTTTTTTCGAAAAGAAGCATTTTTTAATATTGCTACTCCTATTATTACAACTAGCGATGGAGAAGGAGCAGGAGAATTATTTAAGGTAACTTCTTTTGATTTAGAAAAAATACCTTTTGATCAAAATAAAAAAGTAGATTATAAAAAAGATTTTTTTGGACAAAAAACTTTTTTAACAGTTACGGGACAATTAGAAGCTGAAGCTTTTGCAACATCTTTACGAAAAGTTTATACTTTTGGTCCTGTTTTTAGGGCCGAAAATTCTAATACTCCACGTCATATTTCTGAATTTTGGATGATAGAAGTAGAAGAAGCTTTTTGTGATTTACAAAAAATTATAAATTTGGCACAAAAATTATTACAACAAATTATTAAATATTGTTTAAAGAATAATATTGAAGATTTTTTATTTTTAGAAAAAAACGGAGAATTTAATTTGATTTCTAGATTAGAAAAAATAGCTTTTTTAGAAAAAATAAAACAGATTGATTATAAAGAAGCTATTAAAATTTTGATAAATAATCAAGATCTTTTTGAAAATAAACCTTTTTTTGGTAGTGATTTATTTAATGAACACGAAAAATTTTTAACTGAAATATATTTTCAAGAACCTATTTTTATTATAAATTGGCCTAGAAATATTAAAGCTTTTTATATGAAAGACAATTCTGATCATCAAACAGTGGCTGCTATGGATTTATTAGTACCTAAAGTAGGTGAATTGATCGGAGGTTCACAAAGAGAAGAAAAATTAGAAGTTTTAATTAATAAAATGAAAGAATTTAATATTGCTTATGAAGAGTTAGAATGGTATCTAGATTTACGTCGATTCGGGAGCTGTATTCATTCAGGATTTGGTGTTGGTTTTGAAAGATTATTGATTTTTTTAACAGGCTTAGATAATGTTAAAGATGTTATTGCTTTTCCAAGAACTCCTGGGAATGCTTTTTTTTAAAAAATATTGATTGAATTGAAGGATTTTATTTATTATGGGCATAATATTAGAGAATGTTTCTAAATTTTTTTTTACTAAAAGTAATAAAACAAAACAATATGCTGTAGAAAAAGCAAATTTAAAGATTCCAAAAGGCGAGATGGTAACTATTTTAGGTCCTTCGGGTTGTGGGAAATCAACTATTCTTTATATGATTGCAGGTTTAATCGATGTAACTGAAGGAAATATTTTTTTTGAAGAAAAGAATGTTACTAATCTACCTCCTGAAAAAAGAGGAGTAGGTCTTGTTTTTCAAAACTATTCTTTGTATCCTCATATGACAGTTAAAAAGAATATTATGTTTCCTTTACAAAATAAAAGAATATCTAATCAAAAGATCGAAGAAGAAGTGCAAAAAATTGCTATTTTAGCGTCTATTGAAGAATATTTAGACAAGAAACCTTCTGAACTTTCTGGTGGACAACAACAAAGAGTAGCAATTGCGAGAGCTTTGATTAAAAACCCCAAAATATTATTATTAGATGAACCTTTATCTAATTTAGATACTCGACTTCGTTTGAGAATGAGAGAAGAAATTAGAAGAATCCAAAAAAAAACTAAAACTACTGCTGTTTTTGTAACACATGATCAAGAAGAAGCAATGTCTATTAGTGATAAAATTTGTGTAATGGAAAAAGGAAAAATTCAACAAATAGATGTTCCGAAAGAGATTTATGATAATCCTTCAAATTTATTTGTAGCTTCTTTTTTAGGAGTTCCTCATATTTCTGTTTTTCATGGTCAATTAGACAACGGCCAAGTTAAAATAGGTGAAACAAATATTTTTTATAATTCTAAAATTAAGCATATTAAAAAAGAAATATATATAGCAATCAGACCTGAAGGATATGTTCTAGATTCTAATGGTATTTTTGAAGTAGAAGGTATAGCTATTGAAAATTTAGGAAGAGAAATTATTTTATTAGCTAAACATAAAAATTCTTTATATTCTAATTTTAAAATTGTTATTCTTAATGAAAAACAAAAATTTTTTGATTTATTCAATGTTAACAAGAAAAAAATTCGTTTTAATATTTTAGGCAATAGATATTTTCTGTTTGATAAAATTCATCGTGGCAGGATTTTTTAAATGTTTGAAATTGTAGGTCATAAAAACAATAAACATTGGTATTATTTATTACCATCTTTAATTATTCTAACTATTTTTACTTTTTATCCTTTAACAAAAAATTTTTTAATTTCTTTTAATTCTAGTTATGATAAATTTAATGATACTTTTGAATTAAAATCTTTTTTTAGTTTAATGAGTTACAAAATGATTTTTCAAGATTTATATTTTAAGATTTCTATTGTTAATACTTTAATTTTAGTTTTGTTTATAGTTCCTATATCTTTAACAATATCTTTAATTATCGCTTTAATTCTAAATAGTATTAAAAATTTATTTTTTAAAAACTTTTTTAAAACTTTCTTTTTTTTACCTTTAATTTCTAATGTTGTTGTTATGGGTATGGTTTTTAGTGTTTTTTTTTACTATAATAATGGTATTTTTACTGACAAACCTGAAGGTTTATTTAATTATTTTTTAAGTATTTTTGGCATAAAATCAAGAAATTGGGTAGGATTTAGTGCTCCTAGTAGTCATAAATTTTTTGCTTTAATATTTTATAATACTTGGTCAAGGATTTCTTTTAAAGTTTTTGTTTTCGTTTTAGCTTTACAAAATATTAACAAATCATATTATGATGCTGCTAAAGTAGATGGTACTTCAAAGTGGCGTATTTTTACAAAGATTACTCTACCTTTATTAATTCCTGTTATTTTTTATCAATTTGTTATCGAAATATTAGCTGTTTTTAAAGAATATGAATCTATTATAGGTGTTTTAGGCCAAGATGCAGATCCTCAAATGCAAACTATAGTAATGTATATTTATAATCAATTATCTAGTTCAAGTATAAATTCTTATTCAAAAGGAGCAGCAGCTTCTATAGTTTTATTCTTTATTTCTGTTTTATTTATAGCCATAAGTTTTTATATTTCTAAAAAGAAAATTAATTATTAAGTTATAAAAAATGAATAATAATAAAAAAATATATTTTAAAAAAATTTTACAAAATATTAAATTACAAGTGAAAAAAATTGATTTTTGGTTTATTACAAAATATTTATTTTTAATTTTAGGTTTAATGTTAATGATTTTACCTTTTTATTTAATGATAATTCTTTCTTTAAAAAGTTCTGGGGATATTGTTAAAAATAATGTTTTATCTTTTCCTAAAGAAGGTTGGTTTTTTTCCAATTATACAAAAGTTTTTTCTTCTGATTTTTTGAAGTATTTTAAAAATACATTTATAATGGTTTTCTTTTCTACAAGTTTAAGTCTTTTTTTGTGTATTCTTAGTGCTTTTGCTTTAAGTATTTTAACATTTAAGTCAAGAACAGTAATATTAATGTTATTCGTCTTAAGTTTGATGATTCCTAACGAAATTTCGGTTTTGTTTAATTATCGAACTGTTTCTTATTTTAATTGGGTTAATACTGGCAAAGATTCTTCTATCAATGGTGGTGTTTATTTGGCAATGATTTTGCCTTTCTTAGTCAATGCAGTATATGTTTTATTATTAATTAATACATTCAACAGTGTTCCAAAAGAATTGTATTATACGTCTAAAATTGATGGAACAACGAATTGGCAATATTTATGGAAAATTTTAGTTCCAATCACTAAACCTACTATAATTATTATTATGATTTTTAGGTTGGTATCCGCATGGAACGCTTACACTTGGCCTGAATTAATTGGAGCAGAATTATTAACTAATATGTCTCGGAAAGCATTCGATCCTGAAACAGGAATTGGCGATGTGAATCTTCAAATGGCTTCTTCGGTTTTAATCAATTTACCTTTATTGTTTGTTTTTATTATTTTTAAAAATTATATTATTTCGGGAGAACATAATAGTGGTATTAAAGGATAATATAAAAAATTTTTTTCTTTTGGTTCTTTTTTTTCTTGTTTTAATATTATTCATTATAATAACAAATGCATTTAAGGATTCTGAAAGCGTAAGTACTTTCAAAAACAAATATGATGTTTTGGAAAAGTTTGTTAAACAAAATTTACCAAATTCAAAACAATATTTTAGTAATCCTGCGAAGAAAACAAAAATTGTTTTTTGGCATAATTTTTATCCAAATGAAGAAAAAATTTTGAAAGATATTATTCAAGAATTCGAAAAAGAATACCCAGGAATAGAAGTAATTTCTATTCATAAAGGTTATTGGTCTCAACTTATTAAAAGTGTTTCAAATGCTCTTCCTGTAAATAAACAACCTAATTTAGTTCTTTCTTATCCTGATCATATACATTTCTTTTCTTCTTCTCACAAAATAGTTCCATTAGATATTTTTATATATGCGGAAAAAGACGAACAATATTATGATCAAACTTTTTATGATGATTTTCGCCAAAAAATGGAATTAAAACAAGAATATGATAAGAAAGCACATTATTATTATTTACCTCTTTTGAAAACTACAGAAGTGATGTTTTATGATAGAAATGTTTTTAAAAAAATTCATAATGATTTTAAAGAATTAATTACTGATGAAGGAAAAATAAAACCACAACAATTAACTTGGGACGACATAAAAAAAATATCTGAAAAAATAAAAAAAGAAAATTTTATTCCCATTCTGGTTGATAGTGAATCAAATTTATTTATAGCTTCTTATATGCAAAAAAATGAAGAAGAAGACAAAAATTTAAAATACCCTAAAGACAAAAATGAAGTTAAAGGTTTTCTAGAAAACAAAACAGTACACGAAATACCTATATATTTTAAAGAACTTTATAATAAAGGTTATTTAACTACTTCTCAATTAAGTACTATTTCTGACAATAAAGATTTGTTTTATAATGAAAGAATTGCTATGTTTATTACTTCTTCAAGGAGAGTAAATTCATTTTATAATAATTCAGGAAATATCGAAATCACTCAAACTCCTACTTTTAATTCTAAGAACACTAAATGTATTTCTCAAGGATCTAATATTAATTTATTTTATTCAGATAAACAAGATGAAATGTTAGCTTCTTGGTTATTTTTAAAAAAATTAACATCTTCTGAAACATATGAATATTTTTTTAAACAAAAAGGTGGTATTTCTATTGTAAAACCAAAAGTATTAAAAGAATTAGAAGAAAAAATTTTTCCAAAACATTCTGTTGTAGAAAAAATCAAAAAATTAGAGACAACAATAAACGAAATAAAACCTCAAAATCAAAAAGTTGAATTATCAACAGAATTATTACAATATAAATATATTCAATTTCTCTATAACCATCATGACAAACATAAATTTTTTGAAAATATTTCTTTTGAAAATTCTGGAGTTTTAAGAATTTGTTTAAAATATTTATTTAATAAAGTTTTATCTATAGATACTAATAATGAAAATGATGTATCTAAAGAAACTGAATATTTATTCAAAAAATTTTCCGAAATAATTATAAATAATTAAAATATTGATTATATTTGTTTATTTATAATATTTTAATTATATAAAAAAACAAAAATTATTTAATCAATATAAAAAAGGTATTAATGTAAGATGCAATTTATATCAAAAAAAGATAAAATTTTAAAAAATATTAAAAAACAAATCGAAAAATTCGACACTATTATAATTCACGGTCATAGAAATCCTGATGGTGATTGTTATGGTTCACAGTTAGGATTAAAAGATATTATTCAAACAACTTTTATTCATAAAAAAGTTTATGCAGTAGGCGAAGATAATCCAAATTTATTTTTTTTAGGACAAATGGATCAAATATCAGACAATGAATACCAAAATGCTTTGGTGTTCATTGTGGACTGTGGCCAAAGCAGAGTCATTTTTGATCCTAAATATAAGTTAGGACAAATGATTATTCGGATAGATCACCATTTATTTGTAGAAAATATTGGTGATTTAGAATGGATTGATAATAATTTTTCTTCTTGCTCTGAAATGATTTATTCTTTTAAAGAATATGTTAATTTCCAATTAAGTAAAAAAGGAGCTTTGTCTATATATGTAGGTATGATTACTGACTCAGGTCATTTTCGTTTTGAAAGAGTCAACGGAAATACTTTAAGAATAGCATCCGTTTTATTATCTAAATACGGATTAAATGTTTTTGAAATTGATCAAAAAATCAATGCACAAAAAATCGAGATTTTAAAATTTAAAGGTTATGTATATCAGAATTTTATAATAGACAATGGCTTTATTTATTTTAAAATGCCTTTTTCTTTATTATCTAAATTTGATTTAAATATTAATGAAATTTTTTCTGTTTTAAATATTTTAGGTTATATTCCAGATTATCCTGTGTGGGGGTTTATTATTGAAATATTTGAAAAACAATGGAGAATAAGTATTCGTTCTCTAGGCCCAAGAATAGATCATATTGCTCGCCAATTTGGAGGTGGTGGACATTACAGAGCTTGTGGTATTCGTATAAATAAAGAAGAAGAAATTAAATTAATTATTAAATTAATACAACGATCTATTAACGAATTTCATAACATCTAAATCAAAAATGATTCTTTGAAAAAAAATAATGAATTTCTAAAAAAAAGGAGAAATTAAATTCGAATGTTTTTCGAAGATACTATTGCAGCAATCGCAACTCCTTTGGGTACTGGTAGTATTAGTGTTATTAGGGTTAGCGGTTATGAATCAATTGAAAAAATTAATCAAATTTTTATAACAAAAAATAAAAAAAAAAAATTGTTATTTGTTTCTTCACATACTATTCATCATGGTTTTATTTTGGATGAAGAAGAAAATATTTTAGATGAAGTTTTAATTTCTGTTTTTAGAGCACCTCATTCTTTCACAGGTGAAAATGTAATAGAGGTTTGTGGTCATGGAGGTATTTTAATTACTCAATTATTATTGGAAAGAATTTTATCTTTAGATATTAGATTAGCAAAACCAGGAGAATTTAGCAAAAGAGCTTTTTTAAATCAAAAAATAGATTTAATACAAGCAGAAGCGATGATGGATTTAATTCATGCTCAAAATGAAAAAACAATTAAATTATCTCAGAAGGGTTTACAAAAGAAAACTTCTATTTTGATCCAAAATTTAATTCAAGAAATTATTGATTTATTAGGCAAAATAGAAGTTAATATCGATTATCCTGAATATTATGATATTCAATTTATTACTAATGATATTATTTTACCTCAAATTAAATTATTAATCCAAAAATTAAAACAAATTTTAGATGATTCTGTTAAAACACGTTTAGTAAAAAAAGGAATTAAAACTTTAATCATTGGTAAACCTAATGTAGGGAAATCTAGTTTATTAAATAATTTTTTAAATAAAGAAAAAGCTATTGTAACTGACATTGCTGGAACTACGAGAGATTTTGTAGATGGTTATGTTAATATTGAGGGAATAAGTTTATTTTTAATTGATACAGCAGGAATTCGAGAAACCCAAAATCCTATAGAACAAATAGGGATAGAAAAAACTAAAAAACTTTTAGAACAAGCAGAATTAGTTTTATTATTATATGATCAAAGTAGCACTTTAGAATCTATAGATTATGAATTATTAGAATTAACTCAAAAATATCTAAGAATTATTATTGGTAGTAAATCAGATTTACCTACTAAATCAAAAATAAATTTAGCAAACAAAAAAGAAGAAATTGTTTTTATTTCTAACATCAATCATAAAGGAATTGAAGTTTTAAAAAAAAAGATTTTAAAAATGTTTCAATTGGATAAAATCGAAGATAAAGATTTTAATTATTTTTCTAATTCAAGACATATCCAACAAATCAAAATTGCTCTTAAAGCTTTACAAAATATCGAAATAGATATCGAAAAAAAAATTCCTATAGATATGCATACTATTAGTTTAAAAGAAGCTTATTCGGCATTATCTGAAATTATAGGAAACAATATTTCTAATAATACTAATGATTGTTTAATTAATGAATTATTTTCGAAATTTTGTTTGGGAAAATAATTTAAAAATTTAATTTATTTTTGAAATTAAATATTTTTATTTAAAATAGATAATTTTTTAGATTTATCAAATATAAAAAAAGATATAAAATAGAAAGGAATATAAAAAGAATATGATAAATATTAGATTTAAACATAATGATGTTATCCAAACATTTCCTAAAGGAATTTTGATCAATGATATCATATCCCAAAATTTTATTCTAAAAAAAAAAACCCCCATAGCTGCTTTATTTAATAACCAATTAGTAGAGTTAAACAGATCTTTAAACACAGATGGTTATTTAGAAATTATAACTTGTGAAGATCCGAGAAGTTTTGTAATTTTAAATCACAGTACTTCTCATTTAATGGCACAAGCAATTAAAAGAATTTATCCTCAAGCACTTTTAACCATCGGCCCCGCTATTAAAGAAGGTTTTTATTATGATATTGATTTTCAAGGAGATATCGTTTCGGATAAAGATTTTTTTTTAATCGAAAAAGTTATGAATCAAATCATTCAAGAAAAATTACCTATTGTGCGTCAAGAAATGCCAAAAGAAAAAGTTTTATTATTATTTAAAGATAATAAGTATAAACAAATTATATTAGATAAAATTAATGATTCTATCGTGAGTATTTATACTCAAGGAGAGTTTAAAGATTTATGTCGTGGACCTCATCTTATTAATACAAGTTTAATCCAAAATTTTCGTTTATTAAAAACTTCTGTTTCTTATTTTCAAGCTAATAATAAAAATAATGTTTTAACTAGGATTTATGGTATTGCTTTTTTTACTTCTAAAGATTTAAAAAAATATTTATATATACTAGAAAAAAGAAAAACAAAAGATCATAAAAATATTAATAAAGAACAAAATTTTTTTATGTTAAATCCAGAAGTTGGGTTAGGATTGCCATTTTGGTTATCAAAAGGTGCTACTATTCGTCGTATTATCGAAAGATATATTGTTGATAAAGAGTTAAAATATGATTATCAGCATGTTTACACACCTATTTTAGCTAATACTCAATTGTATGAGAAATCAGGACATTTACAACTGTATCAAGAAAATATGTTTCCTGTTATGCATTTAAAAAATGAAGAAAAATTAATTTTACGTCCTATGAATTGTCCTCATCATATGATGATTTTTAATCATAAAATACGTAGTTATAAAGAATTACCTTTTAAAATTGCCGAATTAGGTATGATGCATCGTTATGAACATTCAGGAGCTATCATGGGTCTACAACGAACTAGAGAAATGACATTAAATGATGCTCATATTTTCATAACAGAAAATCAAATTCAAGAGACTATTTGTCAAATTATTGATTTAATTTTAGAAGTTTATAAAGATTTTAATATTAAAGAATATCATTTTAATTTAAGCACAAGAGATATTCAAAATAAAGATAAATATTTTTCTAATGATTTAATTTGGGATAAATCTGAAAATATTTTAAGAAATATTTTAAAAGATTCAAAAATATTTTATAAAGAATCTATGGGTGATGCTGCTTTTTATGGCGCCAAATTAGATATTCAAGTTTTAAATGCTTTAGGTCATGAAGAGACTTTGTCTACTATTCAATTAGATTTTTTATTACCAGAACGTTTTAATTTGAGTTATATAGGATCTGATAACAAACGCCATACTCCTGTCTTAATTCATAGAGCAGTTGTTTCTACTATGGAAAGATTTATTTCTTATTTGATAGAAAAAAATGAAGGTGTTTTCCCTTTATGGTTATCTCCTGTACAAATTATATTGTTGCCAGTTAATAATCAATTACATTTAGAATATTTGAAAAAAATTAGAATTTTATTGATAGAAAATAATTTTCGAGTTGAATTAAATGACAAAGAGACGAGTTTATCTTATAAAATAAGAAAAGCTCAAAAAGATAAAATCCCTTATCAAGTGGTTGTAGGCGATAAAGAAATAAACAATAATTTATTGACTTTTAGGAAATTTAAAAGCGATAAACAAAAAACTTTATCTATTGATGATTTTATTCAATATCTAAATATCATTATTAATTCTAAAAAATAAATAAATTCTTAAATTAAGTGTTTATTTATATTAAAAAAATCATAAAACATTATTTATAATTTTATTAATTTTATTATTAATTTCTTTTGTATTTTGTTTTCGATAATCTTCGAATTTTATATGAGGATGAATAAAAATTTCTGCTTTTTTTTTGCGAAACCAACATTTCTTTCTCATAGAAGAAATTCCTTTGATTGAGATAGGTAAAATAGATGCTTGGGATTTTAAAGCTATTTTAAAAGAACCATCTAAAGAAGAGATAATTCGATCATTATTGTAATTAATAATTCCACCTTCATGAAAAATAATCATTACTAAATTATTTTGAATATTATTAATTTGTTTTAAAACATTTTCTACTGTTTTTCGATTGTTTCCTCTAACTATTTTTATACAATTACAACAATTAAAACAAAAACCTAAAAACCATCCAAAAAAACCTCGATAAAGTTCATCTTTTGGAGTAAATGCGATAGTACGAGGAAAAATAGAAGCAATAATAAAAGGATCGAAATTTGTTTTGTGATTTGAATAGACGATCAATTTTCCTTTTTTTGGAATTAGATGTTTATTATGAATAATAATTTTAATTCTAAAAAAACGAATAATTAATTTTGAAATACTGGATAGGACTTTTTGACGAGTAATATTATCTATTTTTGTTGATCTTAAAATTAATAATGAGATTGAAAATAATAATAAAACAATCAACCAAGTACATATGATGCTTGTGACAAAAAACATAAAAAATAATAAAAATTTCATCCATATAGTAGCTTTGGAAAAAAAAATTAAAATAGATGATACAATCCATATAAGAAAAAAAATAAAAACAAAAATAAAACTAAACATATTTTTATTTGCTCTTTCTTTATTTTTTGATATAAGTTACAAAAATTAATTCATTTGAAATTTTTTTTTCATGAATACGATATTTTTGATAAGAAAAACGAGGAAAAAAAACATTTCCTTGATATCTTTTTAAAATATGTGTCAAATAAATAATATTAGCATAAGGCAAAGATTGATGATAAATTTGGCCTCCGCCTAAAACCATAATATATTCATTTTTAGATTGATATGATTTTAAAAAATTAATTAAATTAGAAACTATTATAACTTGGTTTATTTTTATATTAGGTTCTAAACTAGCTACATAAATCTTTTTAAAAGGTAAAGTTTTTTTTTTATAATATTTTTTTAAAGAATAAAAAGTTTTATTTCCCATCAAAACATTTTGACCTAAGGATTTTTTTTTAAAAAAAGAAATATCTTCAGGATAATTCCATGGCAATTTATCTTCAGAACCGATTAAGAAATTTGAATCTACAGCAGCAATTAAACTAATTATATTGAAACTCCCCCTTTTATTGGTTTATGACAAATATAGTTTTTTAATTTAAAATCCTCAAAAACAAAATCTTCTATATTTTTTTTTTGAGGATTTAAAATTATTTGAGGCAATTTATAAGGTTTACGATTAATTTGTATTTTAATTTGTTCTAAATGATTTTCATAAATATGTGCATTACCTAAATTATGAATGAATTCATAAGGTTGAAGTTTTGTAATTTGTGATATTATGATTAATAATAATGAATAAGAAGCTATGTTAAAAGGGATCCCTAAAAAAACATCTCCGCTTCTTTGAAATAATTGTAACGAGAGTTTTTTATTTTGAACGTGAAATTGAATTAACACATGACAAGGGGGTAAAATCATTTTTTCTATTTCTAATGGATTCCATGCAGAAATAATTAAACGTCTAGAATGAGGATTTTTTTTTATTTCTTGAATTATTTTTTTTATTTGGTCGATTCCTCCAAAATTACGCCATTGTTTACCATAAATAGGTCCTAAATCACCATTTTTTAAAGCGAAATCCTCATTTATTTTAATTTTATCAATGAATTCTTTAAGAGTTTCATTTTGGTAAAAAGGTGATTTACAATATTTTTCATAAGGCCATTCATTCCAAATATTAACATTATTCAAAACTAAATAACGAATATTAGTATCGCCTTTTAGGAACCATAAAAGTTCATGAATTACCCCTTTTAAAAATAGTTGTTTTGTTGTCATTAAAGGGAATCCCTCATTTAAATTAAAACGCATTTGATAACCAAATATGCTTTTCGCTTTATTTTTAGTACGATTTTTATTTAAGACCCCTTTTTTTAATATTAAATTACATAAATCTAAGTATTGTTGCATATTATATTTATTAGACCTTATTTTAAGATTTAAAATTAAAAGATTTATAATATTTGTTTTATTGAAAGAATATTGAAAATTTAATTAATTATCTAAAACAAAATTTTACTAAATAAAAAAAATAATTTTATAAATATAAAATACTTTTATATTAATGCCTAAAAAAATTAAAAAGAATAAAATTATAGATAATTATTTTTTTATTTAATAAAATTATTAAATTTTAATTGGCGGAAGAAAAGGGATTCGAACCCTTGCGTCTCTTTTTTGACCTATATGCTTTCCAAGCTTACCTCTTCAACCACTTGAGTATTCTTCCTTATTTTCTTTATTATAGAATTTTTTTTATATTTGCAAATCTTTTTAAATCTATATAAAAATAATTCTATTAAAAATTAAAAATTTCTAATTTTTTTATTAAAATATTGGATTAAGAATTATTATTTTTAAACATATAAACTTCTCTATTAATTACTAATTCTTCATTAGTTGGTATAATCATAATTTTAAATGATGAGTTAGTAGTAGAAATAATTTTTTCACCATGTTGTTGATTTAATTTTTCATCTAAAAAAACATTCAATACATTTAAACGTTTTACAACTTCTTTTCGAAAAAAAGAAGAATTTTCGCCTATTCCGGCTGTAAATACTAAAAGATCTATTCCTTTTAGTAAAACATAATAACTTGCTATATAATCTACTAATCTTTTGATTTGGATGTCAAAAGATAAAAAAGCTCTTTTATTCTTTTTCAAAATCATTTTTTCTAAATCTCTTCCGTCATTGGAAAAACCCGAAATACCTAATAAACCAGATTTTTTATTTAAAATATTTAAAATTTCTGCAATAGTTTTATTTTCTTTTTTAGCTATAAAAGGAATAATAGTTGGATCAATATTACCGCTGCGTGTTCCCATCGGAATTCCTTCTAATGGAGTAAAACCCATAGAAGTATCTATAGATTTACCATTTTCAATAGCACTTACGGAAACTCCATTGCCAACATGACAAACAATCATTTTTAAATTTTGATTATTAAAAATTTCTTTTGTTCTTTGACAAATATATTGGTAAGAAATACCATGAAAACCATATTTACGAATTTTATAATCTTGATACCATTCATAAGGAGTAGCATATAAAAAATTTGTTTCTTTTATTGTTTGATGAAAAGTAGTATCAAAAACTCCTACTTGTAAAACTTGCGGTAAAATTTTTTTAAATAATTTAATATTTAAAACATTAGCAGGATTATGTAAGGGAGCTAAATCATTTAAACTTTCTATTTGAGCAATATTTTGATCATTTAAAATAACTGAACTTTTAAATATTTCTCCTCCTTGAACAATTCTATGCCCTATTCCTTCTATTTCTTCTATTTGATTTATAATTTTATTTTCGATTAAAGAATTTAATAACACATTAATTGCTTGTTCATGATTAGTAATAGGAAGTTTTTTTTCTATTTTATTATTTTGAAATGAAATATTATAAATAGCATTATTATCACCTATTTTTTCAATCACACCATAACAAATTATTTTTTCCGAAGGCATATTTAACAATTTAAATTTTAAAGAAGAACTACCAGCATTGACTGACATGATTTTCATAAATATTATTTTTTTAATTCCTTACATAAATTTGTTTAATAAAAAAATTATATCATTAATATTTATATTAAATAATTAATTTTTTATTTTTCACTTATTTTTATATTATTCAAAATTTAAATTATTATTTTTAATTATTCAATAATAAAAAAATAATAATATATTATATTTAATTACCAATTACCAAGATATAAAAATTAATATACATTTAATATTTTAACATATAAAAATTTATAGGAATATAATCATATTTAATAATTAATAAATATTGAATTTTCAAAATACAATTTATTTATTTTTGAATTTTCTTTCTCGAATAAAATGAATTTTTTTAAATAACAAAATTTTAATTTTTCAAAAGATTTGATTTTTTAAAAAAATATTTATTTATAAATTAAAATATTTATAGTATCAAGGTTTTAAAAAAGTAATCAATAATTCTAAAAAAATAGGATAATAAAGACAATAATATATGTTAGATAAAAAATATTTTAAAAAACTTAACGCCGAACAGTTAAAAGCAATAACTTATAAAGGTTCTCTCTATGTTCTTTCTGGCGCAGGAACAGGAAAAACTACAACTTTAACAACCAAAATTGCTTATTTAATCGAAGAATTGAAGATAGCTACACAATCTATTTTAGCTATTACATTTACTAATAATGCTGTCGTAGAAATGAAAGAATATTTAAAAAAATTTTTGAATGTAAGTGATTTATCTTGTTTAACTATTTGTACTTTTCACAGTTTATGTTATCAAATTTTAAAAAGTCATATCCATCTTTTAAATTTAAATTTTTCTTCTTCTTTTAGTATTATCGATGAATCAGATCAAAAAAAAATTATCAAAGAAATAATAAAAAAACAGAATATTGATTCTGATCTTTTTCAAATATCTGATTTGAAACATTACATTTCTATTAGAAAAATCGCTAATGAAGAAAAAAAAATAAAAGAAGAATTTAAATCGATTGATAATGAATTAAGTTTTGAAAAAATTCTTCAATATAATTATCATAAAATAAAAATCATTTATAAAAACTACCAAACTATATTAGAAGAAAATAATTTAATAGATTTTGATGATTTACTTATTTATGCTTATCAATTGTTAAATAATTGTCCAGATGTAAGAAATTTTTATCAAAAAAAATTTTCTCATATTTTAGTTGATGAATTTCAAGATATTGATTTATTACAATATCAGATTATCAAAAAAATAGGTCAAACTAAGGAACATGAAATCTTTGTTGTTGGAGACCCAAACCAAAATATTTATTCTTTTCGCGGCTCCAAATCTTTTTATAGTACTTTATTTCAGCGTGATTTCCAAACTCCTGTTTATAAATTAAAACAAAATTATCGTTCTACTGTTAATATCTTAGAAAAAGCAAATTTATTAATTAGTTATAATTATCAAAATCAAGATGATATTTTTAAAAATGAATTACAAAGTTATAATAAGAATATTCAACAGCCAGTAATTTATCATAATTTTTCAGATTCTTATTTAGAATCTAAGTTTGTAGCTAAAACAATTCAAAAATTAATGGCTCAAGAACAATATAAATATAATGATTTCGGTATTTTATATAGAATTAATGCATTATCTCAAGATATTGAAAATCAACTTATTTTATATGGTATTCCTTATAGAATAAAAAATGCTACTAATTTTTTTAGCAAAAAGGAAATTAAAGATTTTATATCTTATTTAAAAATTTTATTAGAACCAGAACAAGATTTTTATTTAAAAAGAATTCTTAATGTTCCTAAACGTCAAATCGGGCTTAAAACCATTAATTTTTTAGAAGATTTTGCGAAAGAAAATAATATTTCTTTATTAAAGGCTATGCAACATATTTCTAATTCGAATTCTAGTAATTTTAAAAAAAAGATTGATTTTTTTTTAACGATTTTTTCAAAATTACAAAAAATTTTTAATGATTCTTCGAAATGTTATTTATCTAATGTTATTTATTTAATTGATGATGTTATTGGATATTCAAGATATTTAGATAAAAAAAAACAAAATACAGAACAAAAACAAGAAATAGAAAATAAAAAAACTTTAATTCAGAAATTACAAGATTTTTTTCAACAAGAAGAGTTGCAAACCGAAGGTAATTTTTATGAAAAATTAAGTTTTTTATTAGATAAAATCATTCTTAACATAGATAATGAAGAAGATAAAAATCATAATCAAAAAGTAACTTTGTCTACAATTCATAAAACAAAAGGTTTAGAATATTGTGTTGTTTTTGCTATTGGTTGGGAAAATAGAATTTTTAGTTTTGATGATACAATTGAAAATTTGTTTTCTGATAGAAATAAAGATATGGAAGAAGAAAGACGTTTAGCTTATGTTGCAATCACACGTGCTAAGGAGTTATTGTATATTAGTAGTGCTAAAAAAAGAAATT
This sequence comes from Candidatus Phytoplasma pini, assembly GCF_007821455.1. Taxonomy (GTDB): domain Bacteria; phylum Bacillota_I; class Bacilli_A; order Acholeplasmatales; family Acholeplasmataceae; genus Phytoplasma; species Phytoplasma pini. The sequence goes on along the minus strand of NZ_VIAE01000001.1, from coordinate 71,708 downwards.
TATTCGGAAAGACTTTATTTTCTGAACCTATCTCTTTTGTCCAAGAAATGAATCTTATTCCAACATCTTTAAAAGTTCGAAATTTGTTTGTTTCTAATAAAATATCAAATTTTACTCACACAAATTTTTATAAAATAGGTGATAAAGTTAAACATAAGTTATTTAATCGTGGTGTTGTTGTTTCTATATCTAAAGATATAATCACTATTGCTTTCGACAAACCTTATGGAATAAAGAAAATATTCATTAAACATCCTTCTTTGAAAAAGATTTAAGTAAAAGAAAATGAAAATAATTTTTTTTCATTTAAGATTAAATAATTTTTACCTAATTTTAAAGGTTTTGGATTTAATTTTTTCTTTTATGTTATAATCAGTCATATATGAATTATTTATGTAGGTAATCGAGAGTAACCTTTTTTTCATAAAATTAAAATAATTGAACTCTTAAAATTGCTAAAATCAATATTTATATTTAAATTTATGTTTATCTTTTTTATTTTTATTTATGCGAAATATGTTAAACGCATAAAACAAAATTATATTCGAGGAGATTATAAATTTTCAATGTCAAAAAATGATAATTATAATGCTGATAGCATTCAGATTTTAGAAGGTTTGGAAGCTGTTCGGCTTAGACCAGGAATGTATATTGGTTCTACTTCAGAAAAAGGTTTATATCATTTAGTTTGGGAAATTATTGATAATTCTATTGATGAAGCTTTATCCGGGTTTGCTAATAATATTACTTTAGAAATTATTTCACCAAAAATTATTCGTATTTCGGATAATGGTCGCGGTATTCCTGTTGATATACATCCCAAAACACAAAAACCAGCTGTAGAAACTATTTTAACTACTTTGCATGCAGGAGGAAAGTTTAATAATTTTTCTTATGAATTTTCAGGAGGATTACATGGTGTAGGCGCTTCTGTTGTAAATGCATTATCTGAGTGGTTTGAAATAGAGATTCATATGAATCAAAAAATTTATTATCAAAGATATAAAAAAGGTGTTCCAGTTTCTCCTTTACAAGAAAAAGGAATTACAAAAGAAACAGGTACCGTTATCACTTTTTGTCCTGATTTCGATATTTTTAAAGAAATAGAAAATTTTTCTTTCCGTTTAGAAATTTTAAAAACAAGAGTACAACAATTAGCTTTTCTTAATAAAAATCTTAATTTAAATTTAATCGATCTTAGAGAAGAACCAACTAAATCTATTAGTTTTTGTTATAAGGGCGGAATAAAAGAATATCTTCAATATTTAAATGAAAATAAAAAAGTTTTAAATCAAATTTTTTATCAAGAATATAAATTTAACGATGTTTATTGCGAAATTTCTTTTCAATATTCAGAATCTTATTCTTCTAATATTTATTCTTTTGTTAATAATATTCCTACCCATGAGGGCGGAACACACGAAGAAGGATTTAAGATGTCTATGAATAGGATTTTAACTAAATATGCTAAAGATAAAAATTTATTAAAAAAAGATGTTAATTTTATAGGCGAAGATACTTTGGAAGGTATTACAGTCATTATTTCTTTAAGAATCCATAATCCTTTATTCGAAGGACAAACTAAAGCTAAATTAGGGAATCAAGAAATTAAATATTTTATTTCTAAAAATTTTGGTGATCGTTTAGAAAGATATTTATTAGAAAATCCTCAAGAAGCTAAGAAAATTATAGAAAAATGTTTATTATCTGTTAAAGCTAGAATAGCTGCTAAAAAGGCACGCGAAATAACCAGAAGAAAATCTCCTTTAGATTCTTTAGGTTTTGCTTCAAAGTTAGCTGATTGTTATAATAAAGTTCCTTCGGATTCCGAATTATATATTGTTGAAGGAGATTCAGCTGGTGGTTCTGCTAAACAAGGAAGAGATTCAAAATTTCAAGCTATTTTACCGCTTAGAGGTAAAATTATTAATGTTGAAAAATCACGTTTAGAAAAAGTTTTAAGCAATAATGAAATTATTTCTTTAATTCAGGCTATAGGTACTAATATCGATAAAGAATTTGATTTAAATAAAGCACGTTATCATCGTATTATTATTATGACAGATGCAGATGTCGATGGAGCACACATTAGGACTTTATTATTGACTTTCTTTTTTCGTAAATTAAGACCCTTGATTGAAAAAGGTTATATTTATTTTGCAAAACCTCCTTTATATAAGCTTCAACAAAATAAAAAAATTCATTATTTATATTCTGAAGAAGAATTAAAAAGTTTTATCCATGAAGACACAAATAAATCTAAAATTTCTATACAAAGATATAAAGGTTTGGGCGAAATGAATCCTGAACAACTATGGGATACTACAATGAATCCTACAACTAGAACTTTATTGCAAGTACAATTAGAAGATGCTTTAGAAGCTGATCGTATTTTTAGTATGTTAATGGGCGAAGAAGTATCTTACAGAAAAACATTTATTCAAGATAATGCTATTTATGCAGATATAGATATTTAAATTTTAAAAAAATTATTTTTCTTTTTTAAGAAAATTTTCAAAATAGCAAAAAAAGGATAATTGTAAAATATGTCAAAGGACATGAAACCAAAGGACAAAACGAATATTAAAGATTCAAATTCTGTTATTAAATATGATATTATTGAGAAAATTGATATCAATCAGGAAATACAAAAATCTTTTTTAAGTTATGCTATGAGTGTTATTATTTCTAGAGCTTTGCCAGAAATTCGAGATGGATTAAAACCAGTTCAAAGAAGAATTTTATATGGTATGAAAGTTCTAGGGGTAAATTATCAATCTAGTCATAAAAAATCTTCCAGAATAGTCGGTGATGTTATGGGTAAATACCATCCACATGGAGATAGTAGTATTTATGAAGCTATGGTTAGGATGGCTCAAAATTTTAATTATCGTTATCCTTTAATAGATGGACATGGGAATTTTGGTTCTATTGATGGAGATGCAGCAGCCGCTATGCGTTATACAGAAGTTAAAATGTCTAAATTATCTATGGAATTAATGAAAGAAATAGACCAAAATACTATTAAATTTATTCCTAATTATGATGGTAACGAAAAAGAACCTGTAGTTTTGCCATCTAGTTTTCCTAATTTATTAATGAACGGTTCTACTGGGATTGCTGTTGGTATGGCTACAAATATTCCTCCTCATAATTTAAGAGAAGTAATTGATGCTGTTATTGCTTATATCGAAAATAAAGAAATTGATATTTCAGGATTAATTCAATTTATTAAAGGTCCTGATTTTCCTACGGGCGGAGAACTTTTAGGTGTAGAAAATTTAAAAGAAGCTTATGAAACAGGAAGAGGAAGAGTTTTTATTCGTGCTAAAACAAGTATTATCCAAAAGGATAAAAACAAACCTTCAGTTTTAATAACCGAGATACCTTATCAAATTAAAAAAAGTGCTTTAATAGAACGTATTGTTTTTTTAGCGAAAGAAAAAATCATTGATGGTATTGTTGATTTAAGAGATGAATCTTCTAATCGTGAAGGCATCAAAATTGTAATTGATTTAAGAAAAGATATTAATCCAAAGATTTTTTTAAATAATTTATATAAACATTCTCAACTTCATATTTCTTTTAATTTTAATATGATTGCTTTAGTAAAAGGAACGCCAAAATTAGTTAGTTTAAAACAAATTATTCAAGAGTTTTTCAATTTTAGAATTGATATTATTAATCGTCAAAAACAATTTGAATTAGAAAAAGCTTTATCAAAAAAACACTTAGTTGGGGCTGCTATTATTGTTTTAAAAGATATTGATAATGTAATTTTAATGATTAAAAATTCTCAAGATATTAAAAGTGCTCAAATTAATTTAATGGAAAAATATGGGTTTGACGAAATCCAAAGTAAGTCTATTTTGGAAATGAGTTTGCAAAAAATTACTAATTTAGAAATAGAAAAAATTAAAGAAGAAGAAATAAAATTAATTTCTCAGATTCAAGAATGTGAAAAAATTATTTCTTCTCAATCTCAAAAAGAAACAATTTTAAAAAGAGATTTATTATGTATTAAAAAAACTTTCCAAGACGAAAGAAAGACATTTATTAATTATAAAATAACTAATTTCAATATTCCGAATGAAGATTTAATTGAGGAAGAACGTGTTTTGATTACCGTTACAGTTAAAGGTTATATTAAACGTCTTAGATTAGATACTTATAGACAACAAAATCGTGGCGGCAAGGGCATAAGCGGAATGGATATAAATGAAAATGATTTTGTCAAACATTTTGTTATCGCTTCTACACATGATTATCAGTTATTTTTCACTAATAAAGGAAAAGTATATCAAAAAAAAGCTTATGAAATACCTGTTTTTTCGCGCCAATCAAAAGGAATACCGTTGATTAATTTAATCCCCTTAGAGCAAGGAGAATTTTTGACTTTTATCAAAAGCATTAGTGATTTTAAACAAACCAACAATTATTTAGTTTTAATCACTAAAAAAGGTTTAATTAAAAGAAATAATATAATGGATTATCAAAATGTTAGATCTAATGGAAAAATAGCTTTTAATTTGAAATCAAATGACGAAGTAATAACTATTTTAAAAACTACTGGCAAACAAGACTTGATTTTAGCAGCTTCTAACGGTAAAGCTATTCGTTTTAATGAAAGTTCTATTAAGAAAACTACACGTATGTCTTCAGGAATTATAGGAATGAGAGTAGAACCTGAAATTAATATTATTGGCGCTACTGTTATTTCTTCAAATGAAGAAGACATTTTAGTTTTAACAGAATTTGGTTTTGGTAAAAAAACAAAAAATAGTGAATATAAAAAACAAAAAAGAGGTGGAAAAGGTACTAAAACTTTAAAAATAACTTCTAAAAATGGCTCAATAGCTGCTATAAAATCTATTTTGCCAGATACAGAATTAATTTTAATTACTGATGATGCACGAGTTCTGCGTCTTTCTTACAAAGAAATTTCAACAACTAAATCTAAAATAACTCAAGGAAATAAATTAATTTCAATAGATCAAAATAGTAAATTAGTAAATGTTGTCGTTGTGAAACAATCAGAAGAAGAATCAATTATAATTAAAGAATCATTCCAATAATATATTATATTTGTTTTGATTAATTTTTTATTTTTCATAAAATAATTGAAATAAAATATAGATAGTTTATTATTTGAAATATTTTTTATATGATGAGAATTAAAAAAATATGAATTATGATTATAATTTTTGTATTCACGAGACTTCTTCTTTTTTGATGACTAAACAAATAGCTTTTTATTTTAGCGAACAAAAGCTTAATTCATCAAGAATGTTTAATCAAAAAATTATTCTTTTGTTAGAAGGAGAAATTGGTTCAGGCAAAACTGCTTTTACTAAAGGAATAGCGAAGCAATTAAAAATTAAAAAAAATATTAATAGTTCAACTTTTATTTTATCTAAAATTTATCAAGGGAAATATCGAAGAATGCATCATTTAGATTTATATCGTTTATCAAATGTTAATAAAAATCACATTACTCATATAATTTTTCAAGAATTATTAGAAAATTTAGAAGATAATGATATTGTCGTTGTTGAATCTTCTGAAAAAATTGGGTCTTTTTTTTCTTTTTGGAATTTTAAAATTAATATAGATATTTTAAATTACACAAAAAGAAGAATTAAGATAGAATATAATAAAGAAATTATAGATTGTTTTTGATAATTATGTTTAAAAAAAAAAAATCTAAATATCTTATCTTAGATATTTCTATTCAGTTACAATTAATAATTGTAGCTACTGATAAAAATATCATTAGTATTTATAAATATTTTGATAAAAAAAATTTTGTCGCTAATATTGTTCCTTTACTAGATCAAGCGATGAAAGAAAATTCATGTCTTTTTCAAAATTTAAAAGGTATTATTGTAGGAGTGGGTCCTGGATCTTATGTTGGAACTAGATTAGCTGTTTTAACAGCAAAAATGTTATCTTTAGAATTTAATATTGATTTATATCAAATTAGTAGTTTATTACTTTTATCTAGTGGTTATGGTTCGGGATTAATTACTCCAAAAATAGATGCTAAAAATCATTTTTTTTATAGTTTAAGTTTATTAAATCAAAAAATAATTTTAAATGAAAATTTATATCATGAATTTTTTTTAAATCAATTTGAAAATCATGTTATTTTAACAGAACAAAATTTTAAAATTTCTCTTTCTAAAGTTTTGTGCTATATGAAAAAAGTAACTAATCCTCATGTTTTAATCCCAAGTTATTATGTACCTTTTATACCAAAAGAATAGTTTTTTAATTGAAAAATAATTTAAAAATATTTTAATATAAGAATTTTTTGAATAAAGGTTACTTTATTATGATTATTTTATCTATTGAAACAAGTTGCGATGATACTAGTATTGCTATAACAAAAGATGGTAAAAAAGTTTTATCAAATATTATTTTTTCTCAAAATTTATATCATCAAGAATTTGGTGGTGTTATGCCTGAAATTGCTGCAAGAAAACATGTAGAATATATAACTATAATTTTACAAAAAGTTTTTGTTGAAACTCAGATTAAACCTCAAGATATTGATTTGGTAGCAGTTACAGAAGGACCTGGTTTGATTAGTTCTTTGTTCGTAGGTATTAATTTAGCTAATTTATTTGCTTATATTTATCAAAAACCTCTTTTAGGTGTTAATCATTTGATAGGCCATATTTATTCTATTCAAATAGAACATGAGTTAAAATTTCCTTCTTTAGTTCTCTTAATTTCTGGTGGGCATACAGAATTATTTTATATAAAAGATCATTTTCAAATTAAACATTTAGGTACTACTTTGGATGATGCTATAGGAGAAGTTTATGATAAAATTGCTAAAAATTTAAATTTAGGTTATCCAGGCGGACCGATTATAGAAAAATTAGCATCTCAAGGACAAGATAATTATCATTTCGTTAGACCTTATTTGAAGAATAAAAATTTAAATTTTAGTTTTTCAGGTTTAAAAAGTAATATTATTTATTTTATTAATCAATTGAAAAATAAAAATCAACAGATACAGTTAAAAGAATTAAATGATATATGTGCTTCTTTTCAAGCAAGTATTTTTGATGTCTTGATTATTAAACTTCAAAGAGCTTTAGCTATTTTGTCAATTAAACAATTAATTGTTGTTGGCGGAGTAGCGTCGAATCGAACTTTAAAAAAAATATTACAACAAAAATTTGATTATTTAGAAGTTATTTTCCCTAGTTCACAATATTGCACTGATCAAGCAGCAATGATTGGAATTGCAGCTTATTATCAAAATGAATTCGATCAAAAAGCTCAAAAAAAATATAATATGACAGGTAATGCTGATTTATCTTTCAAATTTCACTTGAAAAATTGATTAGTATAGTTTAATTTAATTTTTATTCAAAAATGAACGAAATAAAACCAAATTTATCTCAAAAATTTTAAAAACTATTTTTTTATGATATAATGAATTTATATAAAATTAAAAAAGGATTATACAGTTTATGCCTGATTATAAGCATGTTTCAAGAAAAATCAAATTTTATTAAAACTATTATTAAAAGAGATTTAGAAAAAAATAAATATCAATCGGTGGTGACTCGTTTTCCTCCCGAACCAAATGGGTTTCTTCATTTAGGACACGCAAGGGCTATTATTGTTAATTTTGAATTAAGTAAATTTTTTAAAGGAAAAACTTATTTGAGATATGATGATACTAATCCTAGATCAGAAAAAAAGATTTATGTTGATTCTATTTTAGAAGATATACATTGGTTGGGTTATCAACCAGATAAAGTTTTTTTTTCTTCAGATTATTTCGAAGAAATATTTCAAAAAGCTGTTTTGTTAATCAAAAAAGGGAAAGCTTTTGTTGATGATTTAAACTCTGAACAAATCAAAAATACTAGAGGAGATTTTCAAAACGCAGGTTTAGATTCTCCTTATAGAAACCGTTCTATTGAAACAAATTTGCTTTTATTTTATCAAATGAAGGAAGGTTTGTTTCAAGAAGGAGAAAAAGTATTACGAGCAAAAATTAATATGGATAATCCTAATATGAATTTAAGAGATCCTGTTTTATATCGTATTTTGGATGCTTATACTTTAAAAAATAAACATTATTTTATTTTCCCTTCTTATGATTTTGCTCATCCTTTGGGAGATTCGATCGAAGGAATTACCCATTCTCTTTGTTCTTTAGAATTTGAAGATCACCGTCCTTTATATGATTGGGTAATTAGAGAAACAGAAATGCAGAATATTCCTACTCAAATTGAATTTGGACGACTTAATGTTTCACAAATTGTTTTAAGTAAAAGACATTTAAAAACTTTAATAGAACATGATTTGGTTTCAGGTTGGGATGATCCTAGAATACCTACTTTAAAAGGTATGCGTCGTAAAGGTTATACGCCAGAATCTATTAAAAAATTTGTTTTAGAAAGTGGATTATCTAGGAATAACACTTTTGTTGATTTTAAAATGCTCGAAAATTCTATTCGAAACGAATTACAATATAAGGTTAAAAAAGTTATGGTTGTAACTGATCCTTTAAAAGTTACAATTTTAAATTATCCCGAAAACAAAAGAGAATTTACAGAAGTGCCTTATGATGATTGTTTAAAAGAATTAGGCACTAGGAAAGTTTTTTTTTCAAAATATTTATATATTGAGAAAGATGATTTCCAAATTGAAAAAAAAGATCCAAGTTCTAAAAAACTATTTTTAAATGGTGAAGTAAGATTGTTTCATTTTTATTTTATTAAAGCCGTTGATGTTATTAGGAATAATGAAGGGGAAATTATTGAAATTTTAGCTTTTTATGATCCAGAAACTAAAAGTGGTACAGGTTTTAACAAAAGAAAACCTAATGGAACTATTCATTTTATTGAACAGATGAATGTTCAAAAAGTTTTTATAAATTTTTTTCAACCTCTTTTTAAAACTTCTTATCCTAAAAATATTATTGATGAATTTAATTTTGATTCTTTTCAACAAAAAGAAGCTTTTATAGAAGGTTCATTATATTTCAATTCTAATTATGAAAAATTTCAATTTTTGAGAAAAGGTTATTTCATTCTAGATTTAGAACAGCAAAAAAATTCAATTATTAATTTTAATGAAATTGTTTCATTGAGGAATTTATACAATACTAAAAAAAGTTCTATGTAAAATAAAAATTTTTTGGAAAATAAAAATATAAAATAGTAAATAAGTAAAATTTTATTTTTTTATTAAATAAATTTCAAATTTAAGATAAATAAAAATGGATATAAAATTTTTATTATTATAAATATAATTTTTATTTGTATAAAATAATTTGATTTTATTAAAAATAATTTTAATATTTTTTTGTTATTTTATTATTTGTATTATAAAGTTAAATTTATTAGAATAAAAGTATATTATGTTAAAAGTTGCAGGAATTTAAAAATATAAAATATTTTATATTTTTAAAGTAAGAAAATAGTTTTTAGTTTGTGGATTTTTATGTCAAATGTGAAAATAATTAGCGAATAAAAGATTTAATTTATTTCTTTAATTGGCTAAAAGTATAAAATGTAGTTAATGATGATTAAAAATATCGAAATAATAATGATAATTAAGTTTTTGTTAAAATTTTTAGGAAGTATTTTGTATTATTTTTTTTTGTTTTGTATTTTGTGTTTGATTTTTTTAAATATTATTAATTATTTTTATCCTAAAGATGAGTCTAATTTTTTCGGTTTTAATATTTATTCCGTATCTACCGAAAGCATGCAACCGGATATTTATCCTAATGATTTAGTCATCGTTAAGAAAGTAAAAGATTGTTCTTATTTACAAAAAGATGACGATATAATTTTTCATCTTGATAAAACTTTTAAGTTTGATACTCTAGTTGCCTTAGTTGTTCATAGAATATTAATAAATAATAAAGATGAAAAATGGATAACCACTAAAGGAATTAATAATCGTGATAGTTTTCCGTGGGAAAAAAAAATTAAATATGAAGATGTGGTTGCAAAAGTAATTTATACTATTCATTTGCATAAGTTATTTTCTTTTTTTAAATATTTCAAAGAAATTTTTATATTGTTATTTCCTATAATAATAATATTTTTTGCATTGTTCTTAATAATAATTATTTTTTTATATAATTAATTTTGAGATTTTTTATGTTTTTTTATGGTAGTGAATAATATTTTTGAAAAATAAAATATAAAGTGGGTTCTTATTATAAATTTGAATTTAATTAGTTATTTTGAAAATTTTTTAAAAATCGAGCGTAATTATTCATCATTAACTATAGCTAATTATATTTATGATGTTCAAGAATTTAAAAATTTTTTGATCAATAATAATATTGAATTTAATTTAGAGTTTTTATCGCAAAAAAATAAAGCACGTTCTTTTCTTGTTTTTCTTCATTCAAAAAAATTAAAAGATACAAGCGTTAGTAGAAAGATTTCCGCATTAAAAACTTTTTATAATTTTTTAATAGAAAGATTTGATTTGAAAATAAATATTTTTAAATTAATTAAGTTAAAAAAAATACCTAAAAAAATACCTAAGATTATTTCAGAAGAGGATATTCAAAAATTATTTGATTCTATTGATCAAAATAAAATTTTAGGTTTTCGTAATTATTTAATATTAGAATTGCTTTACAGTTTTGGTTTAAGAGTAAGCGAATTAATTAATTTGAAAGTACAAGATATATATTTTGATAATGCACAAATTTTAATTAACGGCAAAGGAAGAAAAGAAAGATATTTACCTATACATACAAATTTAATTCAAACATTAAAATATTATATAAATCATATTCGTCCTTTATTAATTTTAAAAAATAAAAAATCAATGAAAAAAGAACATTTCTTTTTGTTAGTTAATTATAAAGGAAATGTTTTTACTTCAAAAGGCATTAGATTTATTTTAAATCAATTATGTATTCAAACAGGTCAAAAAAAAATTTCTCCTCATGTTTTAAGACATGCTTTTGCCACTATTTTGCTTAACAAAGGTGCTGATTTAAGAGTAGTACAAGAATTATTAGGACATATTAATTTAAAAACTACACAAATTTATACTTATGTTTCTAATCAATTTTTAAAAAAAAAATTTTTAGAATTTCATCCTCTCAATATGAATCTTAAATTAAATCAAAAAAAAACAAAGAAAGAATGTTAAAATGGCACAAAAAGTTCAATTTTATTTTCAAATTATTAGTAAGTTTAAAAATGAAAAAATTAATTTACCTCGAAGACAGACTTTTTTAAGTGCGGGATATGATTTAGAATCAGCTATTGATGTTCAAATTTTACCAAGACAAACCGTTTTAGTTCCGACAGGAATTAAAGCTTTTTTTGATTATGATAAAGTTTTATGTGTTTATGCTAGATCTTCGTTGATAAAAAAAAATTTAATGTTATCGAATGGTGTTGGAATTATTGATAGTGACTATTATAATAATACACAAAACGAAGGACATATTTTTGTTGCTTTATATAATTTGTCTGATAAAAATGCTGTTCTTATTCAAAAGAATGAAAGAATTGCTCAATGTATTTTACAAAATTTTTATTTAACAAAAAACGATTTAGCTTCTAAGAGAATTCGCGACAATGGGTTTGGTAGTACAAACGAAAAAAAATAATCAAAAAATTTTTAATAATTATTTTTATTTCAATTCAATAGATTAAAAAAAATAAAATATGCTAAAATAAGAATAGGTTAATTTTTGAATCATTATTTAGATAGTTGTATATTGTTTTTTTTGGATATAAAAAGAAAGTTATTAAGTATTTTTATTTTTTATTAATTAATATTATTAATATCGATATGTAAAGTATTATGAAAAAATATTAAACAAAGATAAAAAAAATTATGGAAAGGTTTTTTTGAAAAAAATTATGGCAGTTGTTTCTATTAAACAATTATTAGAATCAGGTATTCACTTTGGACATACAGCTAGACAATGCCATTATAAAATGAAACCTTATTTGTTTTCTTTGAGCGAAGGAGTACCTGTTATTAGGAATAAAATTAATATCATAGATTTAAAAAAAACAATTTTAGCAGTAGAAAATGTTTATGAAAAAATTTTTGATATTGCATTGAATGGTGGTAAAGTTCTTTTTTTAGGAACTAAAAAACAAATTCAAGAAATTTTAAAACAGGAAGCAAAACGTTCAGGTCAGTTTTATGTTGTTCATAGATGGTTAGGAGGAATTTTAACTAATTTTCAAACTATTTCTAAAAGAATAACTTTTTTAAAAACATTATACAAGCAAGAACAAGAAGGTTTATGGAAAGATTTGCCTAAAAAAGAAGTGTCTTTATTAATGAAAAAAAGAGATAAATTAGAAAAGATTTTAGGCGGAATCAAAGATATGTCACAATTGCCGCAAGCTATTTTTGTAGTAGATGTGCAAAAAGATGTTATTGCTATTGCAGAAGCTCGAAAATTAAATATTAAAATTTTTGGTATTGTTGATAGTAATTGTGATCCAGATTTAGTAGATTATATTATTCCTGCAAATAATGATGCAATTAAGGGAGTCAAATTAATTACTTCGATTATTGCAAATGCTATCATCGATGCTCAAAATAATAATAATATTACTACCAAGAAAGATAATATTTTTACAAAAAAAACAATCTCTTTTTCTTCAAAATTGGTTGATTCTAATGATAAAATTAGTAAATGATGTTTTATAAATTAAATAATAAAATAAGTTAATTTATTTTTTATTTATAATTATTTATAAGATAGACATTTATAAAATAAATTTTAAAATTAAAAAAAGATGTTAAAAATATAAACATCTTTTTTAATAAATAGTTTTTTTGAAAAATTTTAATTTTTAATGAAAAAAAAGTTATTTTTTCTAATTTTTCAAAAATACAAAATCAATTTTATTTTATCTTTAAACAATAGATAATTTTATAAAAAGGATAAAAGAAATGAAAATCAGCAAAGAAATGATTCAGCAATTAAGAAAAATGTCTAATATAGGTATTTTATATTGTAAAAAAGCTTTAGAAAAAACCGAAGGAGATATTGAAAAAGCTTTTTCTTTACTTAAAAAAGAAGGATTAATAAAAGCTGCTGAAAATAATAAAGATCTTGTTCTTTCAGAAGGGTTAACTAATGTTGCTTTTAGGAATAATAAAGCTGTTTTATTTGAATTAAATACAGAAACTGATTTTGTCGCTAGAAATTCAATTTTTTTAAATTTATGTTCTCAATTAGAAAAGATTTTATTAGAAGCTGACGATTATATAAAAACTTTAGATGATTTTTTAAATTATTCTTATAATGATAAAACTGTAAAAAATTTTATTTTGGAATCAATAGCTGTTTTAAAAGAACAAATTATTTTAAAAAGAATAGCTATTTTTTATAAAAACAATACAGAAAGCTTTGGTATTTATAAACATCAAGGAGGAAGAATTTCTTCTTTAGTTTGTTTAACGAAACCTTGTCTTGAAGTAGAAAGTAATTTACCTATTCACATAGTTGGACTTAAACCTAAATTTTTGAATAAAGAAAAAATTGATAGATTTTTTTTAAAAAAAGAGGAAGAACTTTTGAAAGAAAAAACTATAAATGAATTCAAAGAACAAAATAAAACTTTAAATCATGTTTTGATAGAAAAAATAGTTCAAAAGCGTCTAGATGTTTTTTTAGAACAAAATTGTTTATTAGAACAATTTTTATATAATAATTCGGATCAAAAAGTAAAAGAATATTTAAAAAAATACAATGTTGATGTTCTTTTTTTTGAACGTTTTGAATTAGGAGAAGATTATTAATTATTTGAAGAAAAGATATTTTCTGATTTTCTTATAAAAAATAATTTTTTTTATATTATTTTATTTTTTTAAAAAGAGATTTATTGTTTATATGTTCTATAATTTTAAAATTTGGAAAATTAATTTAATAAAAAATATTGTTTTTACATTTTGGTTTGATAATCTTTATCAAAGGATAAAAGGTTTTAATGTCAAAAAGAATTCTTTTAAAATTAAGTGGAGAAGCTTTAAAAGGAGATGATTTTAACATTCAACCTCAAAAAGTTAAACAAATTGCTAAAGAAATTAAAGAAATTAAAGATTTAGGGTTAGAAATAGTTATTATTGTAGGAGCTGGTAATATTTGGCGTGGTATCATAGGTCAAGAATTAGGAATGGCGCGTAGCCAATCTGATTATATGGGAATGCTAGGTACTATTATAAATGCTTTAGCTTTACAAGATGCTTTAGAAAACATACAAGTGCAAACTCGAGTTATGACTGCTTTTAATGTGATTTCTGTAGCAGAACCTTATATTAAAGGAAGAGCCTTGCGACATTTAAACAAAGGTCGTGTTGTCATTTTAGGTGCAGGTTTGGGTTCTCCTTATTTTTCTACAGATACCGCTGCTGCTTTAAGATCTGCGGAACTGAATATTAATAATATTTTAATGGCCAAAAACGGTATTAAAGGAGTCTATGATAAAGATCCGAAAAAATTCAAAGATGCTATTTTATTTAAAAAGATGGAATTTAAAGAAGTTATTGCTAGAAAATTAGATGTTATGGATATAACTGCTGTTTCTTTTTGTTGGGAAAATAAAATTAATATTTTTGTTTTTGATATGAATGAAGAAGGTAATATTAAAAAAATTATTTTAAATGAAAAAATAGGTACTTTTATTACTTATTAAGGAGAATTTATTAAAATGGAAGAATTAGCAAAAGAAATTTTGATCGAATTAGAAATTAAAATGTCTAATTCGAAAAATATAATGTTATCAAAATTTATTAATATTAGAACAGGAGTAGCTAATCCTAAATTATTAGATAAAATAATTGTTGATTATTACGGTGTAGGAACTTTTTTAAAAAATATGGGAACTATTAATGTTATAGAGGGTTATCAATTACATATTAAATTATTTGATCTTAGTTGTAATGATAAAGTTGTGAATGCTATTAAAGCTCATAATTTAGGTATTACTCCACAGACTGATGGTAAAATCATTAAATTAATCTTTCCTCAACCTACAGAAGAAAGAAGAAAACAATTAATTAAAGAAATTGAAGAAATTTCGATGCAAACTAAAGTTGTTGTTAGAAATATTCGTCGCCAAGGTAATGATAAAATTAAAAAAATGAAATTCAATCAATATTTAGAAAATCATTTTTTAAAACTTATTCAAGACTTAACAGATAAGTGGATTGATTTGATCGAAAAAGAAACTCAACAAAAAAATAAAGAATTATTGAAAATTTAATGCAAAAAAAAAAATCTCATTTCATTTTTAAAAAAATTTATATAGGATTTATAATATTTTTTATTGCTTTATTTTTTTTCTTTCTTATGTCTTATTTAGATAAGACAAACAATTTTCCTTTTTTTGTCCCTTTTTCTTTATTTATTTGTTCTTTATTATTTAATTTAAAAGCTTCGAAGGAATTTTTAGATTCAACGACAACAAAACCAAAAAATAAGAATAAATCCTTATATAAGATTATTATTTTTCTTTGTTTTTGCAATTTTTGTTGTTTTTGTTCTTTTATTATAAAATTTTTAGAAACAAAAAAAGATTTTATTTTTAGTGTAATTGTCAAGGATTATAAAAAAGATTATATTTTTAGTGTAATTTTCAAGGATTATTTTGACTATTTTCTTTTCTTTTTTCTTTTAGGCATATTGTTTGTTTTTTTTTTGTTTTTGTTTAAAAAAGAATTTGATATTTTTTATTTAAATTGTTTTTGTTTTATTTCTTTATATATTGCGTTTTTTAGTTCTTGTTTTTATAGTTTGATTATTTTTAATCAAAAATGGTTTTTTTATATTTTTTTGATTACGATTATAAGTGATAGTTTTGCTTTTGTTGGAGGACGTTTATTTGGTAAAAATTTTTTATGTTCTTCTTTAAGTCCTAATAAAACTTGGGAAGGTTTTTTTTCTGGTATTATTTTTACACTTATATTAGTATTATTTTTTTTCCCTCTCAAAGAAGAAATAAAAAGTTACACTTATTTTATTATTTTTACTATTTTTTGTAGTATTATTGCCCAATTTGGAGATTTGATCGCTTCTAAAATTAAAAGGAATTTAAAAATTAAAGATTTTGGTAATATATTTTTAGAACATGGTGGTTTATTAGATCGTTTTGATTCACTTTTATTTTTATCTTTTTTTATTATTTTAATTTTATTTGGAATTCCTATTCTAGGAATAGAATCATTTATGGATATTATTAATATAGAATAACAAATATAAATGATTCTTTAAACAAAAAAAACATCTTTTATATAATAAAGATGTTTTTTTTGTTTAAATATAAACTTTTTATTTTATATAAATATAAAATTATTAAACTCTTTTTAATTCTGTTCTTTTTAAAAGACGTGCGGAAATATAAACTTTTTTTATTTTACCTTTGTCATCTAAAATACGAACTTTTTGTAAATTAGATTTCCAAATTCTTCTATTTGCATTCATTGCATGACTACGTTTATTACCGAAAAAAGTAGTTTTCCCACTCAAATAACATTTACTCATAATATAATATCAACTTTCTTACTTTTATGAAATCAACGCATTAAATTAATTAATATTAATAATAAATTAATTTCACAATATTATTGTATTAATTATATACTAAAAAAATAATAATTTCTAAAATTTTTTCATTAAGTATTTTATTTTTATTTTCAACTGAAAGTAATTAATAAATAATTTTACTTCTAAAAAGTTTATTTTTAGGACAAAATTATCTTTTTAACGGTTTCGTTTTAATAGTTATCAACCTATTAAAATAGTATTTCTTGCTTTTTTCGCGCTTAACCCGAATAAAAATAAAAGATTTTTTTTAATTTTGTTAGATAAAAAATAGGCATTTTTTTATTTTTTTTTATTATTTACAAATCTTATTTTATTTCTAAAAGGGGGTTTTAAGTTTACTTTTTTTTATTTGTTATGAAAAATTGTCAATATCAAGTAATATAACAGTGAAGGATTTGAATAATCTATATATTTTTTTTCTAGATTTTGAACCGAGATTTTTTATATTACAATTGTTATAAGAGCGAATATATAAATAAAAAAATCAATATAATATAATTTTTACTAAAAAATAATTTGTTTACTGAACAAAATTATTATATTTATGAAAGAAATTTAAAATAAAATAATATTATTTTCTATCATTTTTTTTGAAAGACGGAAAGTATATAATATCTCCTAATAAATATAGAAAATTTTTTATTTTTTGAATAAACAATTTATTTATGAATATTAGATTAAAAATATTTATTTTTGATATTATTTTATTGTTTTATAATATTTATTTTTTCAATTCAATTTATTAATAATAAATATTAAATTATAGGAAATAGGAATTTATGATAATAAAAAAAATATTTTTTTTTACAATTTTATTTATAATGTTTGTTTTTTATATAAAAAAAATATTTTTTATTGAAAAAAAAACATTGCCACCAATATTTTCAAATAAATTAGAAAAAGAATTAGAATTAGAATTTCAAATAGAAAAAATTTTAAAAAAAAAAAATTTTATAAAATAATTTTAAATTTTCCATATTTTATAGGCTCTTGCGAAATAGATTTAGAAAAACAAATAATACAAAATTTAATATTAATGACAAATGATAATATTAAATATGATATTCAAAAAAAAAAATTATAGTAAAAAATATTGATTTTATAATAAATACTGAAATTTTATTTGCTAAAAGTTATTTTAAACTTAACCCAGGTTTTTATAAATTTCGAGATTTGTTTTTTATTCGTTTTAAAATTTTTTTAATATTTAAAAAAGATAAAGATAAATATTTTGTCGAATATAAAATTCAAAGAAAAAAAATTTCTAAAATATAAAAATAAATAATAATAATCTAGAAAAATATAAATTGAATATTTATAATAAAAAAATTAAATCCTAAAAATTTATTTTTGGTTTTGTTGGATACATATACATATATATATGTATATTCAGATTTAAGAATATTAAAAAATAAGATAATAGAATAAAATATCAAATTGAATCATTTTTTAATAATTCTTTATATTGTTGCAGATATTTTTTATATTTTTCTTTTTCTTCTTTTATTTTTGCAGAAGAAGCTTTTTCTAAAAAATATGAATTATTTAAAATTTTTTCACTTCTTTGGATTTCTGATAAAATATTTTTTTTTTGTTTTAAAATATCATTTTCTAGATTGATATTTTTTAATTTTGATAAAATATCTTTATCTATAAAAAGAGAGATGTTTTTTTCAGAAAATAAAACACAGTATTTTTTATTAGGTGTTTTAAATTTTATCTCAATATTAGAAATTTTGAAAAATTTTTTTAAAATAGGTAATAAAGGAATACAATTTTCTATTTTTTTTTGAGAAGTTTTTATGTATAATTTAAAAACATCATTTTTATCAACTTGATAATTTTTCCTAAAATTACGCATACGTATAATTAAATTCTTTATAGATTCAAAATATACTAGATCTTTTTTATTATTATAATTGATTTGTGGCCAATTAGTATTTATAATTGATTTTTTTGTTAGTTCATAATAAATGTTATTAGTTACAAAAGGAATAAAAGGATGTAATAATTTTAATATTTGTTCCCAGATATAAAAAACAAATTTTTGAGTATTTAAATTATTATCTTTGTTTTTAAAAAAATGTTTTAAAAATTCTAATCCCCAATTGGAAAAATCTTCCCAGATAAAATGATATAATAAATGACCAATAATATTAAATTCGTATTTTTCATGCAAAAGATTAACTTTTGTGATTAGTTGCGATAATTGAGATAATAAAACTTTTTCTGGTAATAATAAAATTTTTTCTTGAAATAAAGTATTGTTTTTTTCTGTCAAAATATTTGAAGAAATATTTAATTTAATAAAACGACTAATATTCCATACTTTATTAATAAAATTACGACTAGCTAATAATTTATCTTTTTGAAAAGACAAATCAGAACCATTAGATACGCTTGTCGATAAATACCATCTTAAAGTATCTGTTCCGTATTGATTAATAATTTCCATCGGATCAATAACGTTTCCTTTGGATTTCGACATTTTTTTTCCATTTTCATCTCTTATTAAACCATGTAATAAAATATTTTTAAAAGGTATTTTTTTAGTTAAATTTATACTTTGTAAAATCATTTTAGAAACCCAAAAAGTTAAAATATCATATCCCGTTACCAAAACATCTACTGGAAAATGTTTTTGGAAAAGATTTTTATCATCACCATTCCAATTCAAAGTGCTTAATGGCCATAAAGAAGAAGAAAACCAAGTATCTAAAACATCTGAGTCTTTGATGAATTCTTTACCTGGGTTTTCTTTTTGTACTTTAATTTCATTATCTTTGTACCAAACAGGAATAGGATGTCCCCACCATAATTGTCTTGAAATACACCAGTCTTTTAAATTTTTTAACCAATTGTTGAAAATTTTTAAAAAACGAGCAGGATAGAAATTAATTTGATGTTTTTTTAAAACCAAAAGTGTTAAATCTTTAGTTTTTAAAAACCATTGTAAAGATAATCTAGGTTCTATTTTTGCATTCGAAATACTAGAAAAACCTACATCATGTTGATAATTTTCTATTTTGGAAATCAAATTTTTAGAAATTAAATCAGAAATTAATTTTTGACGACAATTATCAGCATCTAAATTTTCATATTTTCCAGCTATTTTTTTCATTTTTCCATCAGAGTCTATACAAAGAATATTTTTTAATCCATATTTTTGACCGACTTTAAAATCATTTTCATCATGAGATGGAGTTACTTTAACTACTCCAGATCCGAAGTTCATATCAACGCTTGTATCACTAATAATAGGGATTATATTTTTAGTATCAGGAACTAATACTTTCTTCCCTATTAAATGTTGATAACGAAAGTCTTGAGGATGTACCATTAGAGCTTGATCAGCAAAAATAGTTTCAGGACGAGTAGTCGCTACTTCTAAAAAAACATTATCTATATTGTTTTCTACAGAAATTATAAAATATTTCAAGTAAAAGAGTTTATCTTGAATTTTTTTATAATTTACTTCGATATTAGAAATAGTTGTTTTTAATATAGGATCCCAATTAATAATTTTGTAATCACGATAAATTAAACCATCATGATAAAGTTTGATAAAGACTTTTTCGACTAATTCACTTATATCAGAATCTAAAGTAAATTTTTCTCTTTCATAATTTAAAAATAATCCCAAAGCATTCCATTGATTATGAATTTTGTTTGTATATTTGTCTTTCCAAATAGAAGCATATTTTAAAAAAATTTTTTTAGTAATGTCCTGTTCTTTAAAATTTTCTTTTTTTAATTTTTCTTTTATTTTATTTTGAGTTGCGATGCCTGCATGATCTATTCCAGGAATAAATAATACATCAAAACCTAACATTTTTTTTCTTCTTATGATAATATCTTGTAAAGTATTATTCCAAGCATGTCCTAAATGTAATTTTCCTGTAATATTAGGAGGAGGTAAAATGATAGTAAAAGTATTTTTAGATTTTTCTTTATTTTTAATGTTTTCTGTAAATTTATTTTTATATTTATTATTTTCTACTGATTTAAAATCGTATTGACTTTTCATATAATATTGTGTTTATCCTCTTATTTTATGATATTTATTAATTTTTTCATTTATTCAAAAAATATTTATTTTTAAATAATATAAGGAATATTGAAATAAAAATTTAATTTTATATTGTGATTTTTTTAATAATCATGAATATAAAATTAAAATATACAAAAAAAGAACAAAAATTTGCTTGTTTTTATTTATGTTTTTAAACGCATGAAATCAATTATTTCTTTTAATCCTTCTTTAGTTTTACAGGAAAATAAGTACACGATAGGAATTGAATGAGTAGTTAAATCATGTTGAAGTTTTGTTTGAATTCTTTTTTTGTGATTAATAATTTTATTTTTTATAACTTTATCTTTTTTATTTAAAATTACAATGGGTGTTTGGTTATATTGTCTCAATTGTTGATTTATAAGTAAATCTAAATCAGTTAGTCCTATTTTAAAATCTATTAATTGAAAAATATATTTTATATAATTATTCTTTTGTAAAAAAACACTAATAATAGGAAAAATATTTTTTTGGAATTTTTTTTTTTTGGAATAACCATATCCAGGAGAATCGATTAAATAAAAATCATTTTCTACCAAAAAATAGTTTAATGTACTAGTTTTTCCTGGTTTTTTAGAAATGAAAGCTAATTTTTTATTATTTGTTAAACTATTGATAAATGAACTTTTTCCGACATTACTTCTTCCAATTAATAAAATTTCTGGTAATAAAGGTAAAGGACGATCTTCGATATTAATAATACTTTTTATAAATTGAGATTTTTTAAACATAATTTTAAAATGCCTTTTTGAAAAATATTATTAATATATTTTAAATCGAATAAGAATTATAATGAATTTTGGAATCATAATAAATCTTTTTTTATTTTTTTAAGATCTTATATTATAAGAGATTAATATTCCTGTCTTTTTGACAAAAAAATTAATTTTGATTTCTATTTTTAAAACTTAAATATAATAAACTTTTTAATATATATAAATATATTTTATCATAACTGAATTTCATAACTGAATTTATTTTAAAGAAGAGTAAGATATTAAATATATTTATACAATCAAGTAGGTTATTTCAACTTATTTTTTAATATAAGTCAATAGTTTATTTATATCAATTAATATATTTTATTTTTTTTTGATGGTAATGTATCATCGTTTTTTGATTTTTTTTATATTATATTTTTTAAAATTAGTTATTATCATAAAATATTTCATTATCATAAATACGTGAAATTTATTTTTATTTTTAAATGAAATATTATAAATTTATAATTATAAAAATATATTTTTGTATATTTTTTATGATAAAATTTAAAATAGTGATTGTATTTATAAATTTCAATTTCATATTTAACTATGAATTTTTTGAAAATCTAAAAAAATTATTTTTTTCATTTGATATAAAAAATATTGGAGTAGTACTCAAGTAGGTTATAAGAGGCGTCCCTGCTAAGGACGTAGTCCATAAATTGGTGCAAGGGTTCGAATCCCTTCTACTCCGCCAAAACAATTATTGATTATAATAAAAGAAATAGTACAAAATATGTTTTATTAAATAATAAATTTATAATATTTCATTTAAAAATTATAATAATTATTTTTTTTAATAAAAAAAGACATTTAATAATGTCTTTTTTTATTTTTTGTATTATTTGGAAAATATTTTTTATTTTTTTTAAAAAATATTAATATTAATAATAATATTATTATAAATATTATTCCAGTTGTAACATTATTACTAGTAGTAGCGGAATCATCTGATTTTGTATCAGGTATTGTATCAATTTTTGATTTTATATCGATGTATTTTTGTGTAATATCTTTAATACTAGATTGTATTTGTCCACTATTTTCTTTGTCTAAATCATTTGCTCCAAGTATGCTTTGTTGCGTAGAATCGAAAAGTAATTGTAAATCTGAAAAAATTTTTGAATCTATTTTTTGTGTTGAATCAGCAATTGAATCATTTGTATTCTTTATGAAAATTAGATCATCGTTTAAAAGCGAATTAAAATTATCTTTAAATATGTCATAAAAATTTGAAAGTATAGAATTTAAATCTTTAAATTTTGTTGTTTCACATTGTAATTTATCTATGTCGTTATCATTAATGTTTTCAAAATTATTATTTGTTTTGGATTTTAAATCTTTTATTTTAATCGGTATTGTTGCAAAAGGTTCTTCTTGGTTTTTCCATAGACTGCTATTATCTATTTTTAAAAATATTTCATTAATTTTTTCTTTAATTCCATTTGTGTTTGAAATATGATTTTTTATCGAATTTAATTTTTCTACGTTAAAGAAAATACTAATTTTATGCTTTGTATCTTTTATTTGTGTTATTAATTTTTCAACATCGTCTTTTATTGTCGGATTTTCTTTTATTCGAGCTAAAACATCTTCAATATCTTCTTCTGTATCCTTTGGAGAAACTACTTCTTTAATTGCTAAAATTGTATTTATGTTTTGGTTTTTTAGAGAAAATAAAACTAAAAAAAGAAATAAAAATAATAATAATAATATTTTTTTTATTTTATTTTTTAACATTTATTAAAAATTAACACCTTTTCCTTTTATTTTAATAAAATTTTTTGAAATTTATTATTTTTATTTATTTTATTAAATAGATTTTTAACTTAAATCAAAATAAAATAATATAATATAATAAATTAATTTAATTTCATAAATAATAAATAAAATAAATTATTCTTATAAAGAAATTTTTTTTGCATTGCAAAAAGTTAAAATAGAATAAGATAATAATCTATATTATCAAGAATTAAACAAAGAAAAAATTATATTTTAAGATAGTAAAAAATTAAATTTTGAAATAAATTATTTTAAAAAATTTTAATATTAATAAATATAAAATATAAACTACAATTATTTTGGTTGCATAATAATCTATTCATTCAATATATAATCATATAATCGCAATTATTTTAATTATATAATAATCTATTATAAATTTCAATTAGTTTAATTTTGATTTAATCAAAATAAGATTTTGTGAATTTTAATTTTTTTTCATTAATTTTTAAAAATATTATAAATTATAAAAATTATAAATATTATAATAATCGATAACCGTTAAAAGTTCTATTTAGTTCGTGGGATGTATTTAATTTATATTTTTTATTATTATACATACAATATATATATATATATATATATATTGCTATATCTTTATTTTTTGTAAAAAAATAAAAAAGTAGGAAGTTGATAAGATGATATGAATAATAATGATTTTCGTTCTTTTTTTCCGATTTTCAAAAAAAATCCTAAATTAATTTATTTTGATTCTGCAGCTACTTCTTTAAAGATAGAAGGAGTTTTGAATTCAATTATTCAATTTTATCAAAATAATGGTATTTCTTTAACTAATTATAATTTTTTATCAAGCGAAAATATTCAAAATATTGTTTATACTAGAAAAAAAACAGCTTATTTTCTTAATGCTTCTTTTGAAGAAATTATTTTTACAAAAGGGACTACGGAATCTTTAAATATAGTCGCTCAAATGTTAGAAGAGTTTCTTAATCCTGGAGATGAGATTATTACTTCGGAATTAGAACATAATTCTTCTTGGTTGCCTTGGCTTAAAATAGCTAAAAAAAAACAAGCAAAATTAGTTTTTATTCCTTTAGATGAACAAAATAAAATTACATTTGATAATTTTAAAAAAGTTTTATCAGAAAAAACAAAAATTGTTGCTTTAACTCATGTTTCTAATGTTTTTGGTTACGAAACCCCTATTCGTCCTATTGCTTTATTGGCTCATGAAAAAAAAGCTTTTGTTATTTTAGATGCAGCTCAGTCGATAGGCAAACAAAAAATTGATGTTAAAGAATTGGATATAGATTTTATGGCTTTTTCAGCACATAAAATGTATGGACCTTTTGGCGTAGGAGTTATTTATGGTAAAAAACATCTTTTAAAAAAATTAAATCCTTTTTTTGTGGGCGGATCTAATAGTCTTGTTTCGGATAAAAATTTTTTCAAAAATGATCTTTTGTTTAAAGAATTGCCTTATAAATTCGAAGCTGGTACTCCTAATATTAGTGGGATTATTTCTTTTGTCAAAAGTATTGAATTTATCCAACAAATAGGTTTTGAACAAATTCAAAAACATAATTATTATATTACTCAAACTTTAATTCAAGAATTAAAGTTTCATTTCCCACAGATTCAAATTTATAATCCTGATACAAATAAAGGTCCGATTCTTTTTAATTTTTTATCTATTCATCCTCACGATATTGAAAGTTTTTTGATAAATAATCATATTTATTTAAGAACAGGGAAACATTGTTCTGATTTAATAATGCAAAAAATTAAACAATCAAGTGCTATTCGTGTTTCTATAGATATTCATAATAATATAGAAGATATTCGTATTTTTATTTTATCTTTAAAACAAATGTTAGATATTTTTATTTAATTTTTATTATTATTTTTTGATTTTACGTAATAAATTTTTATCTTTTTTAAAAAACCACTTATTTTAATTTTTCAATATATCATTTTATGCACAAGAAAATTATTTTTTTGAATAAAAATAATTTTGTTTTTGGTTATTATTTTTTATGAAATTCATTGTATAATATAGTCGTGTGTTTGTGTATTTATATGATATATTTTAAATTTTTTGAATATTACTAAAATTTAGGATTTATTTGGATTTATTTTTTGTTTCTATTTTTTTGTTAAATTCGAAATTTGTTATCTTTATTTTTAAATTTTGTTTTAAGATTTCTTGAAAATAAAATAATATAAACAAAGTACATAAATCATAAAAATTATTTTTATTTTAAAAAATATGAATAAAAATTAGATTTTAAATCGTAATCATGTAATGAATTGTTAAAATTAAAGAAATTTTTTGATATTTTTATATTAATTTTATTTGTTTTTTAAAAACTTTCTTAAAAAATTTATTAAATAATTAATAAAGATTAATAAAAAAATAAATAATTTAAATTATAATTTAAATGTTTCAAAAAAAGATTAACGAAAGAAAGGAATTGCATCAATGAAAATTAAACCATTAAATGGAAATATTGTTCTTAAATATAAAGAAGAAGAAAACACAACTAAAGAAGGTATTATTTTAAATTTAGATAGTCAAAAACAAGATTCTGTTGGTGTTGTAGTTTGTTTTGATTCTGAAGATGATAAAATTAAAAAATCAGGTATAAAATTGAATGATAATGTAATTTATAAAAATTACTCAGGAACTAAAAGTAAAATTGAAGGTCAAGAATATTTGATTGTTAAATTTGAAGATATTCTAGCTATATTAAATCATTCTAATTAAAATAAATGATTTTCAGTTATTTAAAATATTATTTTTTGAAATAAAAAAGAAAAATATATGATTTAAAAATATAAAGGAGTTAATTAAAATGGCTAAAAAGGTTATTTTTGGAAAAGAAGCTAGAAAAGAAATTTTAAAAGGCGTAAATGCTTTAGCAGAAACAGTTAAAATTACTTTAGGTCCTAAGGGTAGTAATGTAGTTTTAGAAAAACCATATGAATCTCCTTCTATTATTAATGATGGGGTTTCTATTGCAAAAGAAATAGAATTAAAAGATGCTTATCAAAATATGGGTGCTAAGTTGGTATGTGAAGCAGCTATAAAAACCAACGATGATGCAGGAGATGGCACAACAACAGCTACTATTTTAGCTCAAAATATGATTCAAAAAGGTTTTAAATTTATCAATTCAGGTTATAAAGCAGTTTCAATTAAAGAGGGTATTTTAAAAGCCTCTAAAGAAGTGGCTAAAAGACTTTTGGAAAAATCTAAACCAATAGAAACACAAGAAGATATTGAAAATGTCGCTTCTATCTCATCAGGCCAAAAAGAAATAGGCAAAATTATAGCTGATGCTATAGAAAAAGTAACAAAAAAAGGCGTTATTAGTGTTGATAAATCGCAAGGTTTTAAAACTGAATTAGAAGTAATTCAAGGTATGCAATATGATAAAGGCTATTTATCTCCTTATTTTGTTACTAATAAAGAAAATATGTCAGTAGAATTAGAACAAGCATCTATTTTAGTTACTGATCATAAAATTAGCAATATTCAAGAAATTAGGCCTTTATTAGAAGATATAGTAAAAAATTCAACACCTTTATTAATTATTGCTGATTCATTGGAAAATGATGTTGTTAGTACTTTAATTTTTAATAAAATGAGTGGTATTTTTAATATTGTAGCAACTGATGCACCAGGATTCGGCGATAATCAAAAAGATTTTCTTCAAGATATAGCAGCTTTAACACAAGCTACTTTTATTTCAAAAGATTTAAATATGAAATTACAAAATGTTAGAGCAGAGCATTTAGGCAAAATTAATAAAGCAATTGTTAAAAAAGATAAAACAGTTTTAATAGGCACTGAAAAAACAGAAATTTTAAAAAATAGAATTAAAGAAATAGAAATACATATTCAAAAAGCAACTAGTGATTATGAATTAAAAAATTTAAAAACACGTTTAGCTAAATTATCTGGTGGAATTGCAATTATAAAAGTTGGAGCAGCTACAGAAGCAGAATTAAAAGAACAAAAATTAAGAATTGAAGATGCTTTAAACGCTACTCAAGCAGCAATTGCTGAAGGTATTTTAGTCGGTGGCGGGAAAGCTTTTATTGAAATTTTTAATGATTTAAAAGATGAACTAAAAGATGAAAATTCTGATGTTCAAAAAGGAATTAATATTGTTTTAGATAGTTTGTTAATCCCTTCTTATCAAATTGCAGAAAATGCAGGTTTCGATGGTGATTCTGTGGTTAAAGAACAGTTAAAACAAAAAGAAAATTTTGGTTTTGATGCTAAAGAAGGAAAATATGTTGATTTATTGAAACAAGGAATTATTGATCCTACTAGAGTATTAAAACAAGCTATTTTAAATTCGTCTTCTATTGCTGCTATAATTATTACAACAGAAGCAGCTGTAGCGACATTTAAAGATAAAAATAATGATAATATTTCTTCTTCGATGCCGAATCCTAATGCTTTATAATAATTAAAAAATTAAATTTAAATATAAAATAAAAGTTAGTTTTAAATAACAAAATTTTGATATTTCATAATTTTGGTTAAAATAAAAACTAACTTTTTTATTTTATTTAACAAAAAATAAAATAAAAATATAAAAAAACAATAAAATGTCCTATAATTAACTATAGGAATTGTTTTTTACGTATTTTATTTATTTATTTTTTTGTTAAATAAATTATGAGAAAGTTTCTTAGGTTTAAGAAGATATATGAAATTAATTTTGCGATATTTAAAAAAATATAAAATGTTGTTCTTTCTGAACTTAATATCTGTAATATTTATTATTTGCGGAGAAGTTTTGATATCTTTTTTTATAGGGAAATTTATTCTTAATCAAGAACCAAATAATAATATTCAGTTTTCGAAAATAGTTATTTATTTGATTTTTTTATTAGTTTTAGGTATTTTAGGTAATTTGATTATGAGCTATTGTTCAGCAAAATTATCTTCTTTAATTTTTAAAGATTTAAGTATAGATTTATTCCAAAAGATTCAAACTTTTTCTCTTGAAGATATACAAAAATTAGGTATTTCTAATATTATGCACCGTAGTGTTTTTAATGTTTATCAAATTATGAGTTTTGTTTCTTCTTTTTATAGAACAGCAATTGTAGCTCCTATTACTTTAGTGGTTAGTTTGATATTGATGTTTTTCATTTCTCCTTATTTATCATGTAGTGTTTTTTTTATTGTACCTCTTTTTTTAGTTATTTTGTTTTTTATTATGAAAAAAAATTATAGATTATCTTTAAAACAACAAGAAAAATTAGAAAGCATGAATTCTATTATTAGAACTAGTATTAAAGGTGTTAAAACAATCCGAATTTTTAATCAAGAAAAAAATGAAGAAAAAAAATTTAATAAGATTAATTTAAATTATAATAACTTAATTATTAAATTATTTTTGTCAGTATTTTCTATTGAACCTATTTTTTATTTATTGGTTAATGTATCTGTTATTTTAACTATTGGGTTAGGAGTTTCTATGTTAAAACCAGTAAAAAACATTAACATAGGAGATTTGTATAATTGCATTAATTTACAATATAATATCTTATTTTCTATTTTGAATTTATTATTATTATTTACGATGTTGCCAAAAACTTCTATTGCGATAAAAAAAATTCAAGATTTATTAAATATTGCACCTGCTATTAAAAATAATTTTAATTTACAAAAATTAGCATTTTTAGACAAAAAACCTTTAGATAAAATAAAAACTTTAGAATTTAAAAAAGTTTTTTTTAGATATTCTAATTTGTCTCATTATACTTTAGAAGATATTAATTTTAAGGTTCGCAGTTCAGAAATAATTGCTTTTATAGGGTCGACTGGTGCTGGAAAAACAACTTTAATTAGTTTAATTCCTCGATTAATGGATCCTACTCATGGGATAATAGAAATAAATGAAAATAATATTTTAAATTATGATTTAAAAGAATTAAGAAATAAAATTAGTTTTGTTTCTCAAAAAAATATTTTATTTAAAGGTACTATTTTAAGTAATTTATTATTTAGCAAAGAAGATGCAACGCCGAATCAAATATTAGAAAAATCCAAAATTGCTCAGTCATATGAATTTATTCAAAATAAAGAACATCATTTAAATGAACCTATTAGCGAGTTAGGATCTAATTTGTCTGGTGGCCAAAAACAAAGACTTTCTATAACTAGAGCTTTATTAAAAAAACCCGATGTTTATATTTTTGATGATTCTTTTTCTGCTTTAGATTATCAAACAGATTTAGCAATTAGAAAAGCTTTTTTTAGCTCTATTAAAGATGTGATTGTTATAATAGTAGCTCAAAGATTATCTTCTGTTTTAAATTCTGATAAAATTGTGGTTTTAGATAGAGGAAAAATTGTAGATATAGGTAATCATAAAGAATTAATACAAAGATGTTTTATTTATCAAAAAATTTGTTTGTCTCAAAAAATAAAAGAGGTTGTCTAATATGATTAGATTATTTTTTTACTTAAAACCTTTTAAAAAAAAAATTATTAATAGTATTATTTTAATCTTATTATTAAATATTGTTTCTTTATCGATCCCTCTATATGAAGGTAAATATATTTTTAATTTTATAAAAGAACATTTGGATAATAATAAAATAGATACTGAAAAAACTGAAAAATTTATAAAAATGATTTATTTAAGTTTGTTTATTAATTTTTTATTATATTTTATTGCTACTTTAGGTAAGTTTATTTATAATAGATTATTAATTCCTTCTATTCATAAAGGTATTAAAAATCTTCGTGAAGATTTATATAAAAAAATTAATAAATTAACAATAAAGTATTTTGATCAAAATACTGTTGGTAATATTATAAGTACTATGACAATTGACGTTGAAATTTTATCAAATGGTTTACAACAGACTTTTGCTTCTTTGATTTCTTCTTTTTTTAGTATTAATTTTTTAGTTTTTTTGATGTTTTACTTAAATTGGCGTTTAGGAATTATTATTTCTTTAATGATTCCTTTATCTCTTATGACTATTTTTATTATTAATAAAAAATCTCGTAATATTTTTATTCAAAGATTTGAAATTAATGGTGAATATAATGGTTTTTTACAAGAAAAATTAACTGGGCAAAAAGAAATTATATTATATAATCAACAACAAAATGTTATTAAAGATTTCAAAAAAATTAATCAAAAATTATCACAAACTATTTTTAAATCTAATTTTTCTTCTGGATTAGCATCGCCGATAACAAATTCTTTTACATATATTATATTAACAGTTATGTTTGTATTAGGATATTTTTTGTTACAATCTCAAGATGAAATTAATAAAGTTACAATTTTATATAAATTAGGTTTTGTTGCAATTAAAATAGGTACTTTTCAAGCTTTTATTCAATATATTTGGCGTTTAGGTAATCCTATTAATGAATTAAGTCAATCTTTTGTTGTTTTACAATCTGCTAAAGCTGCTTCGCAACGTATTTTTATTTTTTTGTATGAAACAGATGAGAAAGAAAATCCAGAACCTTTAATTTTAGAAAAAACTCAAGGGAATGTTGTTTTCAAGGATGTTTGTTTTGGTTATCGCAAAGATCATTTAATTCTGAAAGATATGAATTTATTTGTTGCTAAAAATCAAATGGTAGCTATTGTAGGGCCTACAGGTTCCGGAAAAACAACTTTAATTAATTTATTAACTCGTTTTTATGATGTAAATTCAGGTAATATAACTATTGATGGAATAGATATTAGAAATTTAAAAAGATCTAATTTAAGACAAATTGTTGGTATGGTGTCACAAGATGTTTGGTTATTTCCTGGAACTATTTTAGACAATATTAGATATGGTAATGATCAAATAACAGATGAAAAAATAATTGAAATAGCTAAAAAAACTAAAATTCATGATTTTATTATGGAAAAAAAAGATGGTTACAAAACAGTTTTGAGCGAAGAGACTGATAATTTATCTCAAGGAGAAAAACAATTAATTACTATTGTTCGTGTTATTTTAAGAAATCCTAAAATTTTAATTTTAGATGAAGCTACTTCTACTATTGATACTAGAATGGAAATGATTTTTCAAGAATCTATTCAAAAATTAATTAAACAAAAAACTTCTTTCATTATTGCGCATCGTTTATCAACTATTGTTAATGCTGATATTATTATATTTTTAAGAAATGGTTGTATTTTAGAACAAGGAAAACATTATGAATTATTGCAAAAAAAAGGTTTTTATTATGAACTTTATCAAAGTCAATTTGCAAAATAAATTTTAAAATTTAAAAAAATTAAATAAAATAAAAAATAATAATTAATCGATTTAGAAATTATTTTTTTTAGATTTTCATATTTTAATATTTATAAATTTATGTTATTTTATTTTTGGAATCTTTTTTTATGCAAAGGGTATTTGTGAATATAATTCATGGGAAAATGAAAAAAACACATATTTAAAATAATGATGTTTATGAATGCGGAATGCGAAAATGTTTACTTATTAAAAAAAATCGAACCAAACATTGAGATTCATAATTAACTATAAAATATGAAAAATAAAGGTAAATCAATGTTAAACGAAATAAAAACAGAAGAATTAGTAAAAAAATTTTTTACTAAAAATATTAATATAAAAAATTCTTTTGTTTATACTTCCAATTTTATTGTAGAAAATATGTTAAATGCTATTCGTTATGAAGATAGAAATATTTTCAAAAACATATAGATAATTCATGCGTAAAAGGTATTTTTTTAGTAGAAATAGTACAAAGATATATATAAAATTGCTAGGCAAAAATATTAATTTCAAATATTGTTGATGATTTAGAAACTTTTATTCATGGAATAGAAATAGATTTTTTACTCATAAAGAGTGTGTTAATAATTTAAATAAAGTTTAATTCCGAACGATATAATTCAAAAAGTTCATTGGGATCTTGTTAAAGATAATGCTTTAAATGTTAAAAAATTTAATCACAAAATGGATTATGTTGTCGGTAATCTTCCATATATTTGTATTCATGATTTAAATAAAAATATAAATTATATAAAATATAATTTAACAAAAAAATGATTGATTTATATTTAATTTTTTAATTAAGTTTTAACATTGTTCATAATAAGGGATAAATTATTTACATTACATCTATTCTTTTTTTACTTCTCGATCAGTTAGTGATTTGAGAAATTATTTAATAAACAATAAATTTTTAAAAAAATAATTAATTTTAATCCTTTGGAAAAAAATTAAAATTTATCCTACTATTACTTTGTTAAGTAAAGTGAATTTTAAATTAGAAATAAAATATTATGAATTTGATCAAAAACAATTATTTAGAAAATAAATTCATTTCTACACTTCAATATCAAGTTTTTTTATTAATAATTGTTTTTATTTCGGTAGTTTAACACAATTACAAAAATTTAAAGAGATTGTGTTAATTAAAACCAATCCTTTTATTAGATTATGAAAATGGAATATCATACTAATTTCGATTCTTTTTGTTATGATAATGATTATTCTAGGTTCATTTATCAATTAAGAAATCAAGATTTCTCAAATGCAAAATAATAAAGTTTTTATAAATTCAGTTCTTTAATTCCTTCTGAAAAATATTATTTTCATTTTATTAAAAAATATTAATTAATCAAGAATTTATTGAATATTGAAAAATGATACGAAAAAACAAAAATGGGCAATATTATT
The DNA here is from genome assembly GCF_007821455.1 of Candidatus Phytoplasma pini. Lineage (GTDB taxonomy): Bacteria > Bacillota_I > Bacilli_A > Acholeplasmatales > Acholeplasmataceae > Phytoplasma > Phytoplasma pini. The sequence continues at coordinate 38,842 of NZ_VIAE01000001.1, read as the reverse complement.
TTTTTCTACTAATGATTTATATTTATATATTTTTTATCAAATTTCTAAACAATATCAAGGTTATTAGGATGATGAAAGATAATAAAAATATAATTTTATTTATAGGATGTAATTAAGGTTATTAGTGATTCATTTAAATTTGTTTCCCAAGATAACAATAATAATCGAATATATTTCTCAAAGTCAATAAAATCCATCAAAAAATCTCTAAACATTTAAAAATTTTTTTTGGTAAAAGCTATGATATTGAAAAAAACAGATATCAAACCAAAAAAGAGCAATATTAATTAGGAAAATATTATGATCAAAAGGTAGATATTGTTATTATTGATCTTCATAAAAACAAAAAAGTATTTTTTTAAACTTAAAAATTTATTTTAAATAGTTTTCAAAAAAATGCTAATAATTATTTTGAAAATATGTTATTCGAAACCGCTAATATTTAGACAAACAGTTATCATTATTTTATTCAAAAAAACTCCTAATTTTAATAATCATAAAATTAATTTTAGCGAAATTGATAAACTTTCATTAAAAAAATATTTCATCTTATCAAAAGATAATATTACTTCTTTTTTTCATATAACAACAAAAACATTTTTTTTAATCTTAAAAAATAATCTTGAAAAAAAGTATAAAGGTATTCGTACAAAAGAATATTATTATAATTGTTTTCAAGAAAACGATTTTCATTTTAGTGTTTATGATGAAATTAAAATTGAATTTGATAGAGGAGTTATTTTAAATAATTATCTTGATTTTATTCAACAAATCGATTATTTAATCAAAAGTTTTTAATTCAAAATAAATTTGAAAAAAAAGAATAAAACAAAAAAATTATTAAGCAATATGCTTATCAAAATTGTTTATTATGATCACAATTTTCATCAAAGAGTGAATATTAGATAGATAAATTGTTACAAAAAGTTAGCAAAAATGTTTATGTTAAGAATTATCCATATTTTATTATATTTTTTTATCAATGAACAATTATTTTGTTTCAATCAATTACAAATAATTACAAAATTTATTTTGTATATAATTATTTTAATTATTTTCAAAAAGTTGAAAAGCTTTATTCGTAGCAATGCGTCCTCGAGAAGTTCTTTTGATATAACCTTCTTTGATTAAATAAGGTTCATGTACTTCTTCTATAGTTAAAATTTCTTCTCCGATAGTAGCAGAGATGTTTTTAATTCCTACAGGACCACCATTAAATTTTTTTATTAAATTATTTAAATAATCATAATCTATTTCGTTTAAGCCATTATCATCTATTTTTAGTTTATTTAAAGTTTCTAAAGTTATTGCTTTTGTAATAATTTTATTAGAATAAATTTCTGCGAAATCTCTTACTCTTCTAAATAAACGATTAACAATACGGGGTGTCCCGCGACTTCTTTTAGCTAATTCTATCAAAGAGGTGTCTTCGATTATATTCTTATAAACAGAAGCTGTTTTTTTTAAAATTAATTTTAATTCTTCTTCTGTATAATAATCTAATTTGAGAATTAATCCAAAACGATCTCTTAAGGGGAAAGAAATTTGTCCGAATTTGGTTGTTGCTCCTATTAAAGAAAAAAAGGGTAGATTAATGCGAATATTTTGTGATTCTTCATTTTTACCAATTATAACATCTAAAATATAATCTTCCATTGCGGTATATAAAATTTCTTCTACATTTTTAGGTAAATTATGTATTTCATCAATGAATAAAATATCTCCTTTTTTTAAATTACTTAAAATAGCTGCTAAATTTCCTATTTTATCAATATTAGCTCCGCTCACTATATGGAAATTAACTTTTAATTCATTAGCAATAATTTTAGCTAATGTTGTTTTTCCTAAACCGGGAGGTCCATAAAATAAAAGATGATCTAAAGATTCTTTTCTTTTTTTTACAGCTTTTAAATGAATGTTAATTATATTTTTAATGTTATTTTGTCCTATATAGGATTTTAATGTTTGTGGTCTAATTAATTTTTCATCAAAATTTTGGTTTTTATAATTTGTGTTTTGTGTTTCTTTATTTTTTTTTTTATTCATTTTTTAAATTCCTTTTATTTTTCTCTTATTAAAATAAGAGCTTCTTTTAACATTAAATCTAATTTTTGGCTTGAATTTAATTTATAAATTATTTTTCCTATTTGTGTTTTTTTAAATCCTAAATTTATTAAAGCTTCTTGAATTTGTTCTTGTTTTTTATTTAATTTTTGTATTTTATTTAAATTTAATAAATTTTTATGAAGATGCAGAATAATTTGTTGAGCTGTTTTTTTTCCAATTCCAGGAAATTTAATGATATAATTAATGTTGCTTTGTTTTATAGCTTTTTGGGTTTCTTCAAAAAAGTCTATATTTGTCATCAAAATCGCACTTTTAACTCCTATTCCTGGTATAGAAATTAGTTTTTGAAAAAAATTAAGCATTTCGACTGTTACAAATCCATATAAAGCATGAATGTTTTCAGTAACATAAAAGTAAGTAAATAATTTAATTTCTTGGTTTATTTGTAAATCATAAGGATTTGTGAAATTAATAATATAACCTATTTGATTATTTTCTACAATAATAATATTATTTTTAATCTCTTTGATTGTTCCTTTAATATAATAATACATAAATTTATACGCCTCTTTTAATATTTTATATATTATATTATTAATTTTTACTATTTATTTTTTTAAAATATTTTTAATATAATTTTGTTTTGTGTAAAGGTTGTAATTTATGAGTTCAAAAAAAGAAAATATTTTAATTCAAGAAAAATTTAATAATGAAGATATTTTAAAAATTTTTTCATCATCAGATATTGTTCGAATTTTAAAAATTTTCGATAAAATTGATTTATTTAATGATTTTCAACAAAAAAAATTATTTCAAAATCAAGATTTTAGTAATGTTCTTAAAAAAGATAAATCACAAAAAACATTGATTTTTAAATTTAATCAGTCGAATATTGAAAATAAAGAGAGTATTTTGAATTTAAGTAATGAAATAATGCAAAATTGCGAAACTATTCCGATATTATTAAATTTAAAAAACGAAGAACAATTAATTAAAAAATTAAAACAAAAAATAAAAAAAAATTATTCAACAATTAATAGGATAAATTCAGATTTTGATAATAAGATAAAACAAAATAATCAAGAAAAAGACGAAATTTTAACAAATATTTTATTTTCAGAAAAGGAAACGACCAAAGAACAAAAAAAACAAGAAGAGAAACATTCGGAAGAACAAAATAGAATATTTATTAAAATAGAAAAAATACAAGATGATATTTATGCTTTATTTTATAAAAAAAATATTTTATGGAATCAAGATATTAATCAAAATAAAATTTTTACAAAACAATTACAGGAAAATATAGAGAAAAAATATCAATATGAATTAAATAAAATCGAAGAAGAGAAGAAACAAAAAGAAAATCATTTATTCGAACAAACAAAAAATATTAATGATTTATTTCAAAAAGAATTAGATCAACATAATAAAAATTTAGTTCAAAATCAAAATAAATATGATTTAAATAAAAAAAAAATATTTAATAAACAAAAAAAAATATTTTTGTTAAGACGAATAAATTATATTTTTTTTATTCTTAAGGATGGTATTATTGTAAACGAAAATAATTATCGATATTTGGTTTCTTTCATGAAAGAAATACAAAAACATGAATTAATTTATTTGCGTAATTTGTTTTTATGGCAAAAAAAATATATATATTTAAAAAATTTTAATAATTATAGATTAAATTTAATTGTTCTTGAAAATAAATTATTATCATCTCAATTTAAATTGAGAAATGAACATAATAATAATATTTTATATTTACAAAATAAATTAATTTATAATCAACAATTAAAAATAAATTTGGATTTAGAAAAAAAATTAAAATTGTTGCAAATTGATAATAATTATCAAAAGAATAAATACGAAATATTAAAAGAATCCGAGATAGACGAAATAAATTATATTTTTGACGAGAAACAAATTATTTTTAAAATAAAAATAAATAATTTAATGTTTCAAAAAGATTTGATAAATCTAAAATATAAAAAAAAAGCAAGAGAAGATTTGATAAAAAAACAATTAAGGTTACAAAAAATTCAAGTAAATTTTCAATATTTTCAAAAAATTATTCATTATCACGAGATAATTAAAAAAATCAAAAAAAAATTGATAAATTTAAAAAAAACTCAACAAAATCAATTAGATATTCAAAATATTTTATTTTATAAACAAAAACAAGATTTTTTACAAAAAAATTATGAAAAAAAAATTCAGATAGAACAATTTATCAAAGATAATATAATTAATGAAAAAAAATATTTTAATTATTTAATTTCATATATTAAATATATGAAAGATAAAAATTTACAACAAAATTATTTGTTTCAATTAATAAAACAAAAATATAAATCAATTTATGAAATTAAATTGAAAATAAAGAAAAAAAATTTTTTTTACGAAGAATTCACTAATATAAGTAAATTATGTAGATTATTTTTAAATAATATTCAGAAAAAACAATTTGATTATTTTATTTTTTTGCAAAAAGAAATTTTTAATTTAGAAAAATATTTTATTTCGAAAGAAAATTATTTACATGATAATATTTCTTCTTTTTTTGATAATAATATTTTATTTATAAGTAATTTAATGTTTAAAATTAAATCAAAATTAAATATTCAAAAAAATATAAATTTATCTTTTTTAGAAACCAAAATTAAAAATTATCAAAATTTTTTTGTTTTATTAAAAGAAAGAAAATCTTTGATAGAAAATAAAAAAATGAAAATAAATTTTTCACAAATTAAAATAATCCAAAAAATATATAAAAAACAAGATTTTTTTTTCAAAAAATATTGTTCTAAACAACAAAAAATATTATTTTTTTTACAAAAACAAAATCTAAAAGGCATTTTTAAAATATTTTTTTGGTTTAGAAAAAAAAAAATTATTTCTAATTGGTTTTATTTTTGGAAATATTTAGAATTATTAAATCATCAATTTAGTTCTCGATATGATTCTTTATTAAAACAATTTCCGTATGTTATAAAAAGTTTTCAACAAAAAAATCTGCTTTTTATAGAAAAATATAAACATGAACTTCAAGATTTATTCGATTCTTTTATTGATATTATTAAAGAAATTCACGAAATTAATATTCGTCATATTTTATTAGAACAATCAAAAGAAGAAAAAAAATTAAAAGATCAAATTGCTTTTTATCAACATTTAATTCGAAAACAATTACGAAAAATGAAAGATGAAATGAATTTGATTCAAATGAATTTAAATGATGCATTAAATGAAATAGAATATTTTTCTCAAAATGAAAAAAAAAAAATAATTACGATTAAAGATGTTAAAAAAAAAGATTTAACAAGTTCATTAAATAAAATTACCCATTTTTTTTTAATGAAAGAAAAACGGAAATTGACAAAATTAACAATATTAAAACAAAATAAAAAACAAACAGAAAAGAATGAATTATTTTTGTTAAACCGAAAACAAAACAAAATCATCAAAGATAATTATGTTTTGAAAAAAATGATTTCTAAAAAAAAAAGAAAACTTTATTTTAAAATAATTCTTTTGATATTAAAAAAAATATTTTATTCTTATATTTCAAAATTTTTATATCGAATTAAAAACATTAAAGATGTATTTAAATTTAAAAAAAATTATAATAGTAATATAAAAAAAATAAAACAAAAAATAGAAAAAGAAATTTCTTTATATAAAAAAATTAATATTTTTTAGATATATAAAAATTTATATGTTATTCAATTATTGAATAATTCAAAAATAAAATGTATATGATTAATTTTTATTTTAGAATATAAAAGATAGATTTAATTTACTTATTGAGGCAATTAAATAATGAATATAGGCTTTCAAATTAAATATTTACGATTGAAAAAACAATTAACTCAAAAAGAATTAGCCGAACGTGTAAAAGTTACAAGTGGTTATATTTCACAAATTGAAAATAATTTAATTTCTCCTTCTTTAAAAGTTTTGTTTTCTTTATTACAAATTTTTAAAATATCTATTTCGGATTTTTTTAAACAAGTAAATAATATAGAATTAATTTCGCAAAAAAAAGATTTTTCATCTATTAGTAATAAAGAATTAAAACATATCACATATTTTCTTTTTCCACAAGTTCTTAAATATAATATGGAGCCGATGATTATCGAAATAGAACCATACGGTCAAACAACGATCGAAAGGCCAAATGTTAGTGATGTTTTTTGTTTAGTTCTAGAAGGAGAAGTAAATTTATTTTTAAATCAATATCAATTTTTTGTAAAAGAAGGCGAAACTTTTTATTTATCTACGAATAAAGAATATTATTTATCAAATCATAATAATAAAAAAATGGTTAAGATTTTAAAGGTAATATCGCCCTCTTCAGTAGATTAATTTTTAAATATATACATATTATATATCATAAGGAGTTCAGAATGAGAAAAATTATTATCGCTGGTAATTGGAAAATGTATAAATGTAAAGATGAGGCTTTAGATTTTGTTTTTAAAATTAATAACATGGTTCCTGATAAAAATATAGTGGATACAGTTATTTTTCCTCAAATAACTTTATTAGATACTTTAACTAAAATAGAAGGAGAAAATTTAAGAATTGGCGCACAAAATGTTTTTTATCTTGAAGAAGGACCTTATACTGGTGAAATTTCACCTTTAAATTTAGTTTCTTTAGGAGTTAAATATGTCTTATTAGGGCATAGCGAAAGAAAAAAATTTTTTGGCGAAACGGATGAAATTGTTAATTTAAAATTATTATCTGTTTTATCTTATTCAATTCATCCAATTATTTGTTTGGGCGGAGATAACGAAAGTGCAGATAAAGAAAAAAACAAAATACTTTTAAAAAACCAATTAGAAAAAATTTTTAAAAATGTTAACATATCTTTGATTAAAAAAATTATTTTTGCTTATGAACCTATATGGGCAATTGGCACAGGAATAAATATGTTTCCACAAGAGGCTAATGATATTATAAAATATATTAGAGAACAAATTGCTTTTAAATTTTCGTTAGAAATATCTCAAAAAATTAGAATTATTTATGGAGGTTCTATAAATATTAAAAATATCGATTCATTTTTAAAACAAGAAGAAATTGATGGTATTTTAGCTGGAAAAAGCTCTTTAAAAGTAGAAGATTTTTTGTATTTTACTAAAATAGCAACTAATAAAAATTATTTATTGTAATATATTATTGTTTTATGATATTTAGTGTTTTTTGAAAAAAAAAAAAAAAAAATGATTTTTTAAATTATCTCTTTAATTCTTTATTTCAACTATTGAAATTTTTATATATATATGATATAAGTATTAGGTATGTTTTTTGTGAGTTCGTTATAATTATTAATTTTGGATTCGTTCTTTTGGATTTGGATTCATTATTCATTGTTGTTTATTTTTTAACATTATTAATTTTATTTTAAATAAAGGATAAATAATAGAATAGAGAATAAGCAATATTTTTTTTATATTTAAAAAATAAAATTTATAAAAATCTTGAGAATTACCTTAAAAAAATGATTTTTACAAGGTAAAAAGAAAGGTAAAAATATATAAAGAAAAGTGAATTTAATATTAATAGGTCCTCCTGCTACTGGAAAAGGTACGCAATCTTCTATATTATCTAAATATTTTAAAATCCCTCATATTTCTATAGGTGATATTTTTAGGAAAAATTTAGAAAATAAAACTCCTTTAGGTAAAATAATCTGTGATTTTATTGATAAAGGTCTTTTAGTGCCTAATGAGATTACGAATAAAATGATAAGTCAATATTTATCACAAATTGATATTTCTAATGGTTTTATTTTAGATGGTTATCCGCGTAATTTATCTCAATCTTTTTTTTTATCTCAAGAATTTGAAAATAAAAAAATTATTTTAACAAAAGTAATTTATTTTAATTCTAAAATAGAATTTTTAAAAAAAAGAATTTTAGGCAGAATTATTTGTCCTCAATGTCATGAAATTTATCATAAAGAAACAAAACCACCTTTCAAAAATAATTTTTGTGATAATGACGGTGTTCTTTTAATTCAAAGAAAAGATGATAATATCGAGACTTTTATGAAACGTTTATCTATTTATGAAAAAGAAACTTTTCCTTTAGTCGAATATTATAGAAAAATAAATAAACTTTTAGAAATTAAAGTAGACGAATATAATACAAAAACATCTATTCAATTCATAACAAATTTAATTTTAAAAGTATTGAGATAATTATAATCTGTTGAATATACTTGCAAAGTATTTATATTTTTAATAATTTGAGGAATTTTTTACCGAATTCGATATTTTTTATAAAATAATTAAATTATTTAAAAAAAGTTATTTTTTAATTTATTTTTGATAAAATATTTTATTTCTTATTAAGAAAATTTAAATAATAAGAAGATTTTTAAAATTAATTTTCAATATTATTTGATTTTATTTTGAATAATTGCAAACTAATATTTCAAAATAAAAAAAGTTAAACAAATTATTTTTAAAAATGAGATTTCCCTTAATAAGGACAAAATTTTTTTTCATTTAAAAGAATTTTTTAAAAAAAGAAATAAAAAAAGTTGATATTTTATTTCTTTTTTTGTTAAAATAAGGTTACTTAGTAAGTTTTTTGAAAAATATTAAATGATTTTTCAAAAAATAAATAAAATTTTTAAGGATTTTAAATTTAATTATCGAATGAAAATTTTTTTATATTAAAATGGATTATCGTTCTAATTATTTAATAATTATTAAGAAAAAATATTTTTTTATAATTTTTTATAAAAATTTTTCATATTTATTTAAGTTGGGTATAAAATTAAATAATTTTTAAAAATTATTTAATTTTTTTAGAAAGTTTTTTATTAAAATTGAAAATTATACTAAAAATCAATGTTGTTGTATTTTTTATATTAATGTTTATTTTATTATTTGTTTTAAATTTTTCAAAAATTATTAAAGCTTCAATTGTACAAAATATAAATTTATTACAAAATTCTCAATCTCCTTCTGTTGTTAAATTAAAAAAATCCTTTCCGCAATTAAAAAATAACGAAAAATTACTGATGAAAGTTTTAAAAGTAATTGTAGAAGAATTTAAAAATGAATTTTTAAAAATTGAAACTAAGTCATCAGATGATTTAATTAATTGTATATTGTTTTTAGATCAACACGATATGTTTAATAATTTAAAAGATTCTTTTTCTACAGTTGTATATAAACCTCAGGAATATGTTTTTGTTTTTCCGGGAAATACAATAGATTTCGCTAATTATCAAAAATATTTATGGCATAAAAGCAAAAATTTTATCGGTATTCAAGGAAATTATTGGAAAAATTCATGGTCGCCAGCTAATATATCATTTGTTTCCAAAAAATATATTAATTTTTTAATTGATTGTTTTGAAGAAATCGAGAATTTACAAAAACAAATTCAAACAAACGAAAATCAAAAAAATCTGAATGAATCAAATAAAAAACAAATTTTGGATGAATTAAAACAAAGAATTCAAAATTTAGAAAAATTAATTAAAAATTATAATAATATTATTCAAGAAAAAGAATCAATTATTCAACAATTTCAAAATGATTTAGAAAAATTAGGCAACGAATCAAAATCTTTAAAAAGAGTAGTTTTGGATTTAGAACAAAATTTGACCAACATAAAAAAAGATTTAAATGACAAACAAAGAGAATTAAACGAGAATAAAAATTTATCTGAAAAAACGAAACAGATATTAAACAAAGAAATTGAAAGTTTAAATATAAATATTGTTTCGCTTAATCAAGAATTAACAACAGCAAGACAAAACATCGAAGAAGAACAAAAAAAATCGAATAATTTAGAAATACGATTAACAGAACAAAAGAATCAAATTAATAATTTAAGAAGAGTGTCGATCGAAGACAAACAAGCATTAACGACTCTTTTAAAAAATAAAGAAGATGCTTTAAAAGATGTTCGTGTTGAACTAGACGAAAGCAAAAACAAAATTTTAAATTTATCATCTGAAAATAATTTTTTGACAACAGGTGTATATCCGATAATGATGTCTGCTTTTGACAAAATTTTAACGCAAAATACAGAACGCTTAGGAGATATTCTTGTCAAAAACGATAATAATTATAATCAATTAATCAAATATTTGGAAGAACAAAAATCAAAAAATGAAGATGAAGAAAAATTAAAAAAAACAACAATAATGGATGAAAATAAAAAAAACATTAATGCTAAATTTTTAAAGAAAACAGATGATTTTAGCTCATTTAAAGATGTTATCGGAATGGAATCAGAAGTTAAACAATTAAAACAAATTTTAAAACGTCTTAAACAACCGGAATTATACAAACAAATAGGTGTAAAAAAAAGTCCCAAAGGAATTTTATTATATGGACCACCAGGAACAGGAAAAACTTTTTTAGCACAAGTTTTTGCAAAAGAATCTGAACTTCCCTTTTTTTCTGTAACATCATCTGATTTTTCACAAAAATATGTAGGCGAAGGTTCAAGAATAATCGAAAGTCTTTTTGAAGAAGCTAGAAAACATTCACCTTGTGTTGTGTTAATTGATGAATGTGAAAATATTTTTAAGCAACGTATTTCTGATCATGTAAGTTCTGATCATGGAAATAACGTAACATCTTTTTTATCTCAAATAGATGGAATTTATACCGATCCAAAAAAACCAGTTTTCATTATAGCTACTACTAATTATAAGAATATGATAGATCCTGCTATTATAAGCCGTTTTGACACTCACATTAAAATAGATATATTAAAAAAAGAGGAAATTAATATTTTTTTAAAAATGTTTGCTAGCAAATATCGATTAGATATAAGATCTTTTCAATATCTAGATCAAATCGCAGAACAAATTAATGATTCGCCAAAAGAATTTTTCAAAACACCGCGTAAAATAGTTTTATTATTAGAAAAAGCAGCCGAGATAGCTATAGAACGCCATAATCAAGAACAACAAGAACAAAGTTTTCAACATTTAAATATTTTACCTATAGATTTAAAATTTGCTTTTGAAATAATAAATGAGAATATTTATTTTGATTGGGGAAATCATGAACATAAGAAACATGAATTGGATGAATTATTTTCTACTAAACAATATAAAAAAATATCTATTAAACATTTATTTAAAGATAGCCAATTAAATGATAAAGAAAAAAAATATTTTGAATTTATTTTTCGCCCCAATATTTTATCAAATCAATTTTTTTTTAATGATGTTAATCAAGAAAGAAAACAAATCAGTTTTAGTTTAGATAAAGACAAAATTAAAGCTTTTTATAATTCTGAAAATCCTTTTCCAGAAAGACTATTAGGATTTTATTTTGAATATCCTTCATCGAATATGAATACAAATGATGAAAAATCATATTCTAGTTTAAATATAGAAAATATTAAAACTTTAGAAGAAGTTTTACAAATAGCTTTAGATAAAAAAATTAAACTAATTTATTTTATATGGGATATAAATAAAATAGAATATAATAAAACAATATCCGAAAAATTTAAAAATGAAATTATTTTTAAATATCCTTTTTTGCAATTTGATAAAAATTTTAATTCAAAAATATCTGATTTTTATTATAAAATCGACAATAATAAATTAGATATTGAAAAAAATATTTTGAATTATATCGATCAAATTAAAAAAAATTTATGTGAAAATATTTTTTTAGCAATTATTTCATCTAATTATATAGTTGATGATGGGCATTCAAACATGATTAAACAAAATATTTCTAGTGAAGTGGATTTTAGTTTTCTTGATAGCGAAAATAAAATTTATTCTATAGAAAATTTAAAAGATAAAATTTGCAACAAAATGAAACCAAAATCTTTACAATATCCAAATATGTTATTAAAACAAAAAATACAAAATTTAATTGATGAAAAAATATTTTTTAATAAAAAAGTATTTTCTGAAATTGAAATAAAAAAAATTAAAAATCGAATCAAAGACAAAGTTTATACTCGATTAAAAGAAAACATAGAATTTAGCAAAGTACCGCCTTCTTATTCAATAATTGAAACAGAAATAGAACAACAAAAAGAAAAAGAAATAGAAGATATTTTTAATTTAGAATTTTTTTTACCCATATATACAAAATTAGAAATATCATTGCCTTTTCTCGAAAAAGAAAAATTTAAAAATACTGTTAAAGAAAAATTAAAGCAAGAATTATTTTATGGAGAGATCAATTTAAATAATATTAAAGAACAAATTCAAAAATATATTAACGATTATATCGAAAAATTCGAAATAAAATTTAAAGAAGAAATATTTGATATTGTTCATAAATATTTTTTTATAGATAATTTTTTAGATCAAAAAATAGATACACAAGAGATAGAATTTATCAAAAAATCTGCTTTATTTATAGCAAAAAAAGAATTAGAAAAAGATAATGCAACAAATGAAAAAATAAATGAAAAAATATTATCATTTGTTAAAAGATATAAAGCAGAAAATATTGATAATCAAAATAAATTCATTTCATATATTTTAGATAATTTCTATTTTTTTGTATTATTTGTATTATTTGTATTTTTTTCAATAAAATTTTCACGCTCTTCTAAGAATAAATAAAGATATTTTGGATTTTATATAAAAATTTTATTTTCAAATATTAATTTATTTATATAATTAGCTATATAAAAAATATTTAAAATTGAAAATTTATGTTTTTGCTGTATAATTAAGAATGTAGTTATTTTGGGATTTAAGAATTTTGTTTAACAAAAATATGTGAAAATGAAAAGGGATTTTTTCTCTTGACTACCTGAAAAATTTACCTAATTTGAAAAATTTTTGGGTTAAGAAGCACAAATATAACATTAATATGAATTAATATAATAATCAAATAATATAATTTTTTATTATTTTGTATATATAAATGCTTTATTTAATAGAGAAAAAATACTTTTTATAAGTATTTTTTATTTTTTTAAAAAATAAAAATTTTTTAATTAAAAGGAGTTTTTTTTGAGCATTAAATATAAAAAAAATAAGAATAAAGATAATTTTAAAGAAAATAAAGTAATGGATATTTTATATAATGAAAAAATTCCTCAAGGTGAATATTTATTAATTGATGAAAATGGAGAAAAATTAGGAATTTTTGATAAATCTTTAATAATGAATATATCTTCAGAAAAAGAAACAGATGCTTTGTTAATAAGCGCTAATTCTTCTCCTAAAGTAGTACGTTTAATGAATTATTCTAAATTTCGTTATCAACATCAAAAAAAGTTAAAACAAATCAAAAAAAAACAAAATCAAATTGTTATTAAGAAAATTAGTATGAGTCCTAATATTCAAGATAACGATTTATTTAATACACAAATTCCAAAAGCACGTAATTTTTTAATTAAAAACAATAAAGTTAAAATTATTATAATATTTAGAGGAAGAATGATTCAACACACTGATTTAGGAACATATATTTTGAACAAAATTATATCAAATGTACAAGATATTGCTATTATCGATACATCACTAAAAATGGAGGGAAATCAAATGATTGCTTTTCTATCTCCAAAGATTAAAAAAAATAATTAAAAGGTAAAATTATTTTATGATGAAAGTTAAAAAAAAAACTCATAGAGGTTTAAAAAAAAGAATTAAAATCACTGGAACAGGCAAATTTTTAAGAAGACATGCATATAAAAATCATTTAGCCGGTTCTAAAACTACGAAACAAAATAGACAACTTAGAGGTATTACTAAGGTTGATCCTTCAGATGTTAAAAGAATTAAATATCTTTTTTAATCTGAATAATATCGGATTAATTCATTATCAGTAAGAAAGTAGTAAAAAAATGGTAAAAATAAATTTTGTAAATGCTAGACATAAACGTCGTAAGAAAATATTAAAATTAGCTAAAGGATATTTCGGTTCTAAAAGCGTTCTTTATAAAACAGCACATGAACAAGTTATGCGTTCTTTGCAATATAGCTATAGAGATAGAAGACAAAGAAAAAGAGATTTTAGAAAATTATGGATTATAAGAATTAATGCGTGTTGTTTAGAACATAATATTAAATATTCTCATTTTATCCATGGTCTTTCTTTATCTAAGGTTTTAGTTAATCGTAAGATGTTAGCTGATATGGCTATGCAAGAACCAGAAATGTTCGGTCATTATGTATCTTTAGCAAAAAATAATTTAAAAATACAACAAGATAGTATTTTAGTAGAAAAAGAAAATCAAAAAAAAGAAGCGATTGATATAGAAAATCAAAAATATTTTTCTTTAGAACAACGAATAAAAAAAAATAATGAATTCAAAGTCGAAGATCAATTGATACAAAAACAAGAAAAATCAGAAGATTTAATTTTAAATAAAATGTTACTTTCTGAATTAAAAAAATTAGCAAAAGAATATAAAATCAAAAATATTTCTAAATTCAAAAAAGCAGATTTAATTAAATTTTTAGAAGAATATAAAAGAAAATAATTTTTTTTTATGATTTGCGATTAAAAAATAGGATTAAATATTTCATTAAGAGTGTGTAAAAATGGAAAAACAAATAGAAATTAATAATAATAAAAGAAATAAAGAAATTATTTTTTCTATTATTAAGGTTTTATTTTTTACAATATTATCCTTATCTTGTTTTTTGGCTGATAGTTTTAAAATAGGGAGTTTTAATTTTAATAATTTTTTACTAGGAATTTTTATTTTTTTTATTAATTATTGGTTAGTTTTTGTTAATTTTAAAAAAAATAAAGGTTTTCTTAAATTTTTGTTTTTTTTAGAATTTTGTGTTTTTAGCGTTATAGGATTGATAAATATATTTTCTTCTGATGAAAAGATATTACGATCTTATGATGTGTTTAAAAAAACTTATATAATTTATTATATTTTGATTTTTCATTGTATTATACAACTATATATTAGCTACTTAAAAAATAATAAAAATATTTTTTCTTCTTATTATTTCTTTTTAAATTTATTTTTTTTAAGTTTAAGTTTTTATCTTTTAGGAAAAGGTTTTGAAGCTGATAAGTTTATTCAGCGTTTATTAGGTTCTATTTTTTTATTTTGTTCGATTTTTGTTTTAACAAAAATTTTAATTAAAAAAAAATAACAAATTTACTAACGAAAGAGGTTTTGATTTTATGAAAAGAACTTATCAACCAAGCAAAATCAAAAGAAAAAGAACACATGGTTTTAGAAAGAGAATTTCTACCGTAGGTGGACGTAATATTCTTTCTTCTAGAAGAGCCAAAGGACGTAAGCGTTTGATTGTTTAACATTTTTTAATTTAAAAAATGTTCATTTCTATATACAAAAATAAAAATATTTTGATTATTTAATTTTAATAAAATTTTCACTAATAAAAATTCATTTTTATTTGATGATTTTTTTATTTTTCTGATGATGTTAAATGTATTTTTTTAAATTAATAAAATTTAAAAATAAAAGGAAATATTATCATTTTTTTTATTATGAAATTATGAAGAAGAAATTTATTTTAAAAAAAAAAAGCGAAATAAATCTAATTTTTAAATTTAAGAAAAATGTAAAGAATCGCTTTTTTTTATTATATTATATAAAAAATCCATGTTTTCAAAATTTTAAATTTGCTTTAAGTGTTAATAAAAAATATGGCAAAGCTTATGAAAGAAATTTAATCAAAAGACGTTTAAGAATTATTATTCATAATAATATGTCTTTAATAGAACCAAAAGCTTCTTTTGTTCTTGTCATTAATTCTATTTCAAAAGAACTTAATTTTTTTGATTTAGAAAAAAATTTTTTATTTTTACTCAAAAAGTCTTTTTTAATTGTTAAAAAAGGGTATTATTGATTAAATTATGAATATAAAAACAGACAGAAAAAATTTTTTTCCAAGTAAGTTTTTTATCTTTGTTTTTTTGTTGTTGTTTTTGATTTTTATTTTACGAAAAACAAGAACAGACAATCAGTCTTTAAATTTTCATTTTTTAGAAAACAAAATTATTTTAAAAAAGAAACTGTTATCGGAATTACATGGATGCGTTACAACACAAGACAATTTTTTTAATGATAACTTTTTTAATGATAACCAAAATATCACAATATTACTTGAAAAATATTTAGAATTATTTAAATTTGATATACATAAAAACACAGATCAAATTAGAATTGAATTAATTAATGTTGAATATTTTAATAAGTTATTAAATTCAAAATTAGAAGAAGAAAAAGAAGAAATTGAAAAAATTAAAAAAGATTTAAAAGACTATTTAAAAAAAATATTTTCACAAGATGAAAAAAAAAATGTTTTTTATTTTGATAATGAAAATAGTAACATTAATTCAGAAAGTGAAAAGATTAATAAGATTAAAGATTTTTTTACTGTTACAGTAGGCACTGAAAGAAAATATATTGAATCATATAAATATGATAAATTAAAATTTTTTTCTCCTTCAAAATTTTTATTATTTGGAAAAATTTATAAAAGTGATGATAATAGTTATAATATAAAAGAAATTGAATTACCTTTTTTGATTCAAGAAGATATTGATTCGCCACAGAAGATAAATAATTTAAATTATAATAATTTAATTCGTGAAAAAAAAATTATCAATAATATTCCTACCAATATGTTTTTAATCGATAAGGAAGGCTCTGAAATTAATTTTTGTGAAGTTTTTATTAATGATATAACTAGTGCATTACCTATTCAATGGCCTTCTAAATTAAAATGGAACTATGCTTTTGGATGGGGTTATATTTGGAATGTTTTAATTATTTTTATAGGTTCTTTATTGTCTTTTTTTTCTAATATTTTTTCAAAAGGTCAAAGTGGTTATTTTTTTGGTAATTTAGGTTTAGGAATCATTTTAACAACTATCATTATAAGAACTTTATGTTGGCCGATTTATACTAAAATGAGTACTGTGAATTTAAATATGAGTTTAATGCAACCGGAAATTAACAAAATCAAAGATAAATATTATTTAAAAAAAGATAAAGAATCTATGCAAAAAATGCAAATTGAAATTTTAAAAGTTTATCGTAAACATAATTTTAATATATTGGGGATTTTTGTTGCTTTTTTGCAATTCCCTATTTTTTTAGCAACTTTTAGAACTTTAATTCGTTTTCGTGTTAATGGTGGTATTTTTTGTAAATATTATGATGATCCAAAACCTTTTTTAGGTTTTATTTATTTTTATGATAATTATACTAATGATAAAATTTATATTATTTATATTGTTAACTTTTTATTGTCTTTTTTAGTTGGTTTAAGTATATTATTTTTAAATAAAATTAATTTAAAAAAATCTGATTATATAAAACAAACAAATACTCAAATATTAACTGAAGAAGAAAAAATAAAAAAACAAACTCAAGACAAATTATTTAAAATAATTAGTTATTTTATGGTATTATCTATGACTTTTGCTTCTTACAAAGATATTACTTTAGCTTTATATTGGTTAGTAGGCAATTTTTATACTATTTTACAAACAATTATTAATAACAAAATAATAAAAAAAAAATTTAATAAAATTAAACATAAATATATTTAATTTAAATTAAATATATTTATTTTTTTTATTTATAAAATAAAATATTATTTTTTTTATAAATATGTTAAAATTAATTATGTTATATTGAATTTTGAAATTTTATTTTTTTTTAAATTAAATATTTTTATATTTTAATAGTATTTTTTAGGAGGGGTAGCGAAGTGGCTAAACGCATCAGTCTGTAAAACTGCTCCTTAATAGGTACGATGGTTCGAATCCATCCCCCTTCACCATATTATATTATTAGAATTTTATTATAAATATTAAGTTCAAAAACATAATATTTGTTTTTATTTTATTTCTTTGAAAACTGAAGATGATTTTTTTTAAGCAATTTTTTAAAATATATATAAATAAATAGATTAGGTTTTGAACTCAAAAGATGTTTGAAGTTTTTTTTATTTAAACGAAGAGTTTGATCCTGGCTCAGGATGAACGCTGGCGGCGTGCTTAATACATGCAAGTCGAACGGAAATTCCTCGGGATTTTAGTGGCGAACGGGTGAGTAACACGTAAGCAACCTGCCTTTAAGACGAGGATAACAATTGGAAACAGTTGCTAAGACTGGATAGGAAATAAAAAGGCATCTTTTTATTTTTAAAAGACCTTTTTCGAAAGGTATGCTTAGAGAGGGGCTTGCGCCATATTAGTTAGTTGGTGGGATAAAAGCCTACCAAGACGATGATATGTAGCCGGACTGAGAGGTTGAACGGCCACATTGGGACTGAGACACGGCCCAAACTCCCACGGGAGGCAGCAGTAGGGAATTTTCGGCAATGGAGGAAACTCTGACCGAGCAACGCCGCGTGAACGATGAAGTATTTCGGTATGTAAAGTTCTTTTATTGAAGAAGAAAAAATAGTGGAAAAACTATCTTGACGCTATTCAATGAATAAGCCCTGGCTAATTATGTGCCAGCAGCCGCGGTAATACATAAAGGGCGAGCGTTATCCGGAATTATTGGGCGTAAAGGGTGCGTAGGCGGTTTGTTAAGTCTCTAGTTTAATTTCAGTGCTCAACGCTGTTTCGCTAGAGAAACTGGCTTACTAGAGTGAGATAGAGGCAAGTGGAATTCCATGTGTCAGCGGTAAAATGTGTAAATATATGGAGGAACACCAGAGGCGTAGGCGGCTTGCTGGGTCTTTACTGACGCTGAGGCACGAAAGCGTGGGGAGCAAACAGGATTAGATACCCTGGTAGTCCACGCCGTAAACGATGAGTACTAAGTGTCGGGGAAACTCGGTACTGAAGTTAACACATTAAGTACTCCGCCTGAGTAGTACGTACGCAAGTATGAAACTTAAAGGAATTGACGGGATCCCGCACAAGCGGTGGATCATGTTGTTTAATTCGAAGGTACACGAAAAACCTTACCAGGTCTTGACATACTCTGCAAAGCTGTAGAAATACAGTGGAGGTTATCAGGGATACAGGTGGTGCATGGTTGTCGTCAGCTCGTGTCGTGAGATGTTAGGTTAAGTCCTAGAACGAGCGCAACCCTTGTCGTTAGTTACCAGCACGTTATGGTGGGCACTTTAACGAGACTGCCAATGAAATATTGGAGGAAGGTGAGGATTACGTCAAATCATCATGCCCCTTATGATCTGGGCTACAAACGTGATACAATGGCTGTTACAAAGAGTAGCTGAAACGTGAGTTTTTAGCCAATCTCAAAAAAGCAGCCTCAGTTCGGATTGAAGTCTGCAACTCGACTTCATGAAGTTGGAATCGCTAGTAATCGCAAATCAGCATGTTGCGGTGAATACGTTCTCGGGGTTTGTACACACCGCCCGTCAAACCACGAAAGTTGGCAGTGCCCGAAACCGGTAGCCTAACTGCATTAGCAGAGGGATCCGTCTAAGGTAAGGTCGATGATTGGGGTTAAGTCGTAACAAGGTATCCCTACCGGAAGGTGGGGATGGATCACCTCCTTTCTAAGGAAATTTTAAAATAATCATCTTCAGTTTTGAAAGACTTTAGAATAAAAATCATAAGTTTTTCTTTTTTAAAAGAAAAGGGCCTATAGCTCAGTTGGTTAGAGCACACGCCTGATAAGCGTGAGGTCGGTGGTTCAAGTCCATTTAGGCCCACCAACTTAGTAAAAAAGCCATTCTTTTAAAAAAAGTTCTTTGAAAAGTAGATAAACATGGACAAGAAGATAAATTAAAGGAATCAAGAGCGTACAGTGGATGCCTTGGCACTAAGAGCTGATGAAGGACGCAATTAACGGCGATACGCCATGGGGAGTTGTAAATAAATGAAGATCCATGGATTTCCGAATGGGGCAACCTACTATAAGCACATTATAGTATTTTAATCTTTAGATTAAAAAAGGAACGCAGTGAACTGAAATATCTAAGTAACTGCAGGAAAAGAAAGTAAAAACGATTCTGGTAGTAGCGACGAGCGAAACCAGACCAGCCAGATACAACTTTCTAGTTAACAAATTTTAAGGAACTTGAAGTTTTTGGAAAGAAACACCCAAGAAGGTGATAGTCCTGTAAGGGAATCCTTAAAATCTAGTGTATCAAAAAGTACAGCGAGACACGAGAAATCTTGTTGGAAGATGGGAGGACCATCTCCTAAGGCTAAATACTTCTTAGTGACCGATAGTGAACTAGTACCGTGAGGGAAAGGTGAAAAGAACCCCGAAAGGGGAGTGAAAGAGATCCTGAAACTGTATGCTTACAATTAGTCAGAGCTCGTTAATGAGTGATGGCTTGCCTTTTGCAGAATGAACCGGCGAGTTATGATGTAGAGCAAGGTTAAGTTTTCAGGAACGGAGCCATAGCGAAAGCGAGTTTGAATAGAGCGTTTAGTTCTATGTCATAGACCCGAAACTGAAGTGAGCTAGCCATGAACAGGTTGAAGTATAATTAAAACTATATGGAGGACCGAACCAGGACACGTTGAAAAGTGTTTGGATGATTTGTGGCTAGGGGTGAAATTCCAATCGAACTCAGAGATAGCTGGTTCTCCCCGAAATAGCTTTAGGGCTAGCGTTGATTATTTGTTTTCATGAAGGTAGAGCACTAAATGAGTGAGGGCTACACCTCGTAGTACCGATCTCAATTAAACTCCGAATGTCATTAAAATACGATCAGCAGTCAGACTACGGGTGATAAGGTCCGTGGTCGAAAGGGAAACAGCCCAGACCGTCAGCTAAGGTCCCCAAATTAATGTTAAGTGGTAAAGGAAGTAGAGATGTTAAGACAACTAGGAAGTTGGCTTAGAAGCAGCCATCTTTTAAAGAATGCGTAATAGCTCACTAGTCGAATGACTTTGCGCCGAAAATGTAACGGGGCTCAAACATTATACCGAAGCTACGGATTGATAAAATAAAAATTTTATTTTATTTATGGTAGGGGAAGCGTTCTGATGTCAGTGAAGCCATAGCGGAAGCAGTGGTGGAGAAATCAGAAGTGAGAATGCCGGTGTAAGTAACGAAAAGATAGGTGAGAATCCTATCCGTCGAAAACCCAAGGTTTCCAGGGCCAGGTTCGTCCTCCCTGGGTTAGTCAGGTCCTAAGGCGAGGGAGAAATCCGTAGTCGATGGCAAGCAGGCTAAAATTCCTGCACTAAGAAAACAACTGATGGAGGGACAAAGCAGGCTAAGCACGCCCTTTAATGGATTAGGGTTGAAAAATCAAGTTTGAGAAGACAGGCAAATCCGTTTTCTTATTCCAAAAAATGAGATTTGAGGGTAACGTGACTGAAGTCATACTTTCAAGAAAAGCTTCTAGGTTATTGTTTTTTTACCTGTACCGTAAACCGACACAGGTGGGAAGGTAGAGTATACTAAGACGCGCGAGAAAACTCTTGTTAAGGAACTCGGCAAAATTGCTCCGTAACTTCGGGATAAGGAGAACTTTTACGATAAAAAGTAAAAGTCGCAGAGAATAGGCCCAAGCGACTGTTTATCAAAAACATAGGTCTCTGCTAAACCGTGAGGTGATGTATAGGGGCTGATGCCTGCCCAGTGCTGGAAGATTAAAAGGGGATGTCAAGTGGTTTCGATCACTGTAGCATTGAATTGAAGTCCCAGTGAACGGCGGCCGTAACTATAACGGTCCTAAGGTAGCGAAATTCCTTGTCGGGTAAATTCCGACCCGCACGAAAGGCATAACGATTTGGGCGCTGTCTCAACAAGAGTCTCGGTGAAATCAAATTACCGGTGAAAATGCCGGTTACCCGCGACAGGACGAAAAGACCCCATGGAGCTTTACTGTAGCTTAATATTGAATTTGAGAAATAAATGTACAGGATAGGTGGGAGACAGAGATTTGTTGACGCTAGTTGACAAGGAGTCATCCTTGGGATACCACCCTTTTATTTTTTAGATTCTAACCTCCGCAAGTGGATTGCGAGGGACAGTGTTTGGTGGGCAGTTTGACTGGGGCGGTCGCCTCCTAAAAAGTAACGGAGGCGTTCATAAGGTTCCCTCAAAATGGTCGGAAATCATTTAGAGAGCGTAAAGGCATAAGGGAGCTTGACTGCGAGACCTACAAGTCGAGCAGGGACGAAAGTCGGACTTAGTGATCTTACGGTACCGCATGGAAGGGCCGTAACTCAACGGATAAAAGCTACCCTGGGGATAACAGGCTTATCGCTTCCGAGCGTTCACAGCGACGAAGCGGTTTGGCACCTCGATGTCGGCTCATCGCATCCTGGAGCTGAAGAAGGTTCCAAGGGTTGGGCTGTTCGCCCATTAAAGCGGAACGCGAGCTGGGTTCAGAACGTCGTGAGACAGTTCGGTCTCTATCCGTCGTGGGCGTTGGAAATTTGAAAGGAGCTGTCCCTAGTATGAGAAGACCGGGATGGATATACCGCTGGTGTTTCAGTTGGTTCGCCAGAGCCACAGCTGAGTAGCTATGTATAGAAAGGATAAACACTGAAAGCATCTAAGTGTGAAGCCTCCCTTAAGATGAGATTTCCCTATGAGATCCCTGAAAGACGATCAGGTTGATAGGCTAGAGGTGTAAGAAGAGTGATCTTTTCAGCTGACTAGTACTAATAGATCCATTGACTTTAGTTTTTTTCTTTATCTTTGTTTATCTAGTTTTGAAAGAATTTTAGAGATTCTTTTTGGTGATTTAGGACAAGGGATACACCTGTTCCCATTCCGAATACAGAAGTTAAGTCTTGTCTCCCGAAAATAGTTTTTGGTAACGAAAGCAAAAATAGGTTTTGCCAAAAAGAAACGAAAAAAATTTTTTTTAAAAAGATTTCGATCAAAAAAAAGCCTATATAGCTCAGTTGGTAGAGCATCTGACTGTTAATCAGAGGGTCCTAGGTTCGAGCCCTAGTATAGGCGCCATTAATATTCAATAATTAATATAAATTTTGAAGGTTAAATATTTTTTAATTTTTTTGTTTAAGAATACATTATTTTCAAAAATAGTTCTTTTTATATTATTAACTTAAAAATTTTTTAAAAATAATACATATTATATATATAAATAGGTAAATATTAGATGAATTTTCAATTATTTGAAACTATTTTTGAAAATAATTTATTAACTGTAGAAGTCAATAATTTAGCAAAACAAGCTAATGGGAAAATATTGATTCGTTATAAAGATACTGTTGTTTTAAGCGTTTCTGTTTCTAAAAAAATAGATACTATTCTTAAATATTTTCCTTTGATGATTATATATCAAGAAAAACTTTATGCAGCAGGAAAAATACCAGGAAGTTTTGCTAGACGCGAAGGAAAACCATTCGATCATGAAGTTTTAAATGCACGTTTAATTGATAGATCTTTGAGGCCTTTGTTTTCTAAAAAATTACAAATAGAAGTTCAAATTGTAAACACTGTTTTGAGTAGCGATTCTGAATGCAATGATGAACTTTTTGCTCTTTTAGGTAGTTCTTTATCTTTGTTGATTTCAGATATTCCATTTAATACTCCAGTTTCAGGTGTTTGTATTGGTAAATTAGATAATAAATTAGTTATTAATCCTAATACGCAACAGAAAAAAAAGTCTGATTTTTTATTAACTCTTGCTGGTACCAAAAAAAGTATAAATATGATTGAATTGATTTCAAAAGAGGTTTCAGAAACGGAAATATTAGAAGCTGCTTTTTTTGGTCATAAAATTATTCAAGAACTTTGTTGTTTTCAAGAAAAAATCCAAAACCAAATAAATCCTAAAAAAGATGATTTTTTAATATCTCATGATTTTTCTAATAGTTTTTTTTATAATGATATGGAAAAAAAATATTGTTCATCGATTCAAAAGATGTTAAATAAAAATTGTGAACAAAAAAATAATAAAAAAAAATTGAATTTTGAAATCGAAAGTTTAAAAGAAAATATAATAAATGAATATCAGAAATTTTTTTTAACAAAAAATAATGAGTCTAATTTTTTTAACTTAGACAATAAAAAAGATTTTATGAAATCAGAAATAGAAGAAATTTTTGAATTTTTATTACATAGAGAATTTAAAAAAATGGTTTTACAAGACAAAAAGAGAATTGATGGTAGAAAATTTGACGAAATTAGAATGATTAAAAGTCAAGTTAATTTTTTACCTCGGACTCATGGTTCAGCTCTTTTTACTAGAGGAGAAACACAAAGTTTAGCTGTAGTTACTTTAGGAACTCTTGATGAAAGTAAAAAAATTGATGATTTAACAGATGAAGATAAAAAACGTTTCGTTTTGCATTATAATTTTCCTCCTTTTTCTGTTGGTGAAATCGGGCGATATATAGGTCCAACAAGGAGAGAAATTGGTCATGGGATTTTAGCTGAAAAGGCTTTGTATTATGTTTTGCCTTCAGAAGAAGATTTCCCTTATTTTATCAGGGTTGTTTCTGAAATTTTAGAATCTAATGGTTCTTCTTCGCAAGCTACTATTTCAGCTTCTTCGATGGCTTTGATGGATGCCGGAGTTCCTTTAAAAAGATCGGTTGCTGGAATTGCCATAGGATTATTTACCGATGGGGAGGATCATGTTATTTTGAGCGATATTCAAGGGTTAGAAGATCATTTAGGTGATATGGATTTAAAAGTAGCAGGAACAAAAAAAGGCATTACTGCTTTGCAAATGGATGTCAAAAACATTTTTTTAGATTTTGATATTTTAAGCGAAGCGTTAGAAAAAGCTCATATTGGACGATTAGCAATTTTGAAAGAAATCGATCAAACTATTTCTAAAACTAGACCTAAATTATCTATTTATGCTCCTAAGATAAAAATTATTAATATAAAAACAGATAAAATACGTGATATTGTTGGTTATGGAGGAAAAATTATTTCTCAAATTATCGAAAATCATGATAATGTTCGAATAGATATTAAACAAGATGGTAAAATTTTTATTACTCATCATAACGAAGAGATTATCAAAAAAACTGCTAATTATATTTTAGATTTAATTAAAGATGTAAAAGTTGGAGAGATTTATGAAGGAGTTGTTCTTAAAATTTTAAAAGATAAAAAAGGGAAATCTTTTGGTTCTATAGTAGAAATTATTCCGAAAAAAGAAGGATTCATTCATATTAGTAAATTATCTAACAACAGAGTGGAAAAAGTTGAAGATATTTTATCTGTTGGTGATCATATTTTAGTGAAATGTATAGAAATTAATGAAAAAGGAAAAATTTTATTTTCTTTGAAAAATTTTTTAGAATAATATAAATGTTTTATTTTTTTAAAAATTTGTTAGAATATTATTGTTAAAAAATAACAGAAGGTGATCGAAGTTTATTCTTATTATTTGCTAATATAGCCTATTTAATAAAAATAAATTTAGGAAAGTCCATGTTAGCACATGTTTATTTTTAGGAAAGATATGTAATGTTTGTGCTTAAGAAAAAAATAACTTAAGGTGTTTAATTATAATATTAAACAACGGCTTTTTTTAAATTCTAAAAATTTATATATGAAAAAATTTTATATAAATTCATGAATATGAAATAATAAAGTGCCACAGAGACGAGTTAATTAGAAATAATTAAAATGAAACGCGGTAAACCCCTCAAGCTAATAATCCAAAATATGGTAGGAGCATGTAAAAATTAACCTTTCCTATTCTTTTATTGATAATATAAGTTAATTTTTATACTTTTTCAAAAGGAAAAAGAGATAAATGATCACACTTGTTTTTAAAAAACAAGAACAGAACATGGCTTATGCATGTTATTTTTTAAACATATTTTTTATTTTGATTTTGAAAAATATTTTTTATTTAAAAAAATTTCATTAAATATTTTTGCATATTAAAAATTAATGTTATTTGATTTTTTATTTTTTTATTTGTTGATGTATTAATTAATAAATTTTCAATGAATAAAAAAATAACGAAAACAACAAAAATAATAATTATTTATAAAAATTATATAATATAAATGTATATTTGAAAATGAATTAGTAAATTATGAATAAAGAAACAGAACAATTTTTAATTAGAATTAAAAAAGCGGAAGAATTAAATAAAAATAATATTAACCCTTTTTTAAATAAATTTATAGAAAAAAACCAAATTGGTGATATATTAAAAGAATATCAAAATTGTTGTTCTTCAGAATTAGAGTTAAATAAAGTTTTTGTTTCTGTATCAGGAAGAGTTATTTTAAAAAGAATACAAGGAAAAGCTGGTTTTTTAATTTTGCAAGATTTTGAAGATACTATTCAAATTTATGCTAATAATAAATTAGTTTCTGAGAAGGCATTTTGGATTTTTAAAAATGTTGATTTGGGAGATATTATAGGTATTTCTGGTTATTTATTTAAAACTAAAACTAATGAATTAACTATTAAGTCTAATGATGTTTTCCATTTAAGTAAAAGTCTAAGACCTTTACCTGATAAACATAAAGGTTTAAAAGATAAAGAAACTATTAGAAAAAAACGTTTTTTAGATTTAATTATTAACGATAAAACAAGAAAAATTTTTTTAAAACGTATTAAAATTATTCAAATGATTAGAAATTTTTTTCATAATAGAGGTTTTTTAGAAGTAGAAACTCCTATTTTACATTCTATTTTAGGTGGTGCCGCTGCTAAACCTTTTATTACACACCATAATGCTTTAGAATCAGATTTTTATTTGAGAATAGCAACTGAAATACCTTTAAAAAAACTTATTGTTGGCGGTATAAAAGCTATTTTTGAAATAGGTCGTGTTTTTCGTAACGAAGGTATCGATGCCCATCATAATCCTGAATTTACTACGATCGAAGCTTATTTAGCTTATTCTGATATGCAAAAAATGATTCATTTAACAAAAGATTTGTTAAGAGAAGTTTGTCAAAATGTTCTAGATAGTTTAACTTTTGAATATCAACAATATCAAATTAGTTTTAATAAATTTTATCAATATGATATGGTTGATATCATTAAACAAAAAACAGGAGTTAATTTTTATGAAATTTTTTCTTTAGAAGATTGTTTGCGTATAGCTAGAGAACATCATATTGTTACCGAATCTTTTTATACTAAAGGACATATTATAATAGCTTTTTTTGAAAAGTTTGTAGAAGAAACTTTGATTCAGCCAACTTTTATTTATAATTATCCCTTAGAAGTTAGTCCTTTAGCACAGGTTTGTCCTCGAAATCCAGAATTTGTTGAACGTTTTGAGTTATTTATCGCAGGAAAAGAATTTGTTAATGCTTTTAGTGAATTAAACGATCCTATTGAACAAAAAAAACGTTTTGAAAATCAATTATTACAAAAAAAATTAGGAAATGAAGAAGCCGAAGAATTAGATTCTGATTTTATCGAGGCTCTTGAATATGGAATGCCTCCTACAGGAGGCATGGGGTTAGGGATAGATCGCTTAGTAATGCTTTTAACTAATACCGCTAATATTCGAGATGTTATTTTATTTCCTCATTTTAAGCAAAATAAAACAATATTATAATAAAAAATAAAATGAATTTTCGAGGGTTTTGAAGTAGATGAGTATTTTTTATTTACAAAGTTTTTATAGTATTATGAAAAGTCTTAATTCTATTGAATCTTTAGTAAAAAAAGCGAAAGAAAACTGTTATGATTTTATCGCTTTAAGCGATAAAGAAAATTTATATGGCATTTTTGATTTTTTTTCTTTGTGCAAAAAATACAAAATTAAACCTATAATCGGATTGCAAATTGATTTATCTTTAGATGATATCATTAATCAAAAGAAAAAAATTATTATTTTAGTTTATGCTTTTAATGATATAGGTTTGCAAAATTTAATTAAAATTTCTAATTATTTTCAAATCCATAAAAAATGTACTTTGAGTAAATTAAGAGATTTACAAGATGGTGTTTTTTTTGTATTACCTAATGTGGATTTTGATTCAAATTATTTATTTAATTCTGATTTGATTCGAAAAATTTTGCAAAAATTAAAAAATGTTTTTTCTTTTTTCTTTTTAGGATTTTCTTTACAATCTAATATTTTAGATTTTTTTGCTGATATTTTTTTATCTATAGCGAAAGAATTAGATATTAAAATAGTCCCTGCCCATAAAACTTCTTATTTAGAAGAAAATGAAAAAGAAGCTTTTGATTTATTATTAAAATTATCTAAATCTAAAAAAGATTTTTCTAATGATAAAAAGCAATTTTTTTTTGATAAAACGCAAAAAAGAATAAATGAAATTAGAGGACTTTTGTTTGACGATAAAGAAGAAAATAATAATCATGAAAAACTTTTAGATTTATATTTAGAATCTTTAGAAGAATTAAAATTATCTAATTATCGCGAATTTCAAAAAATAATGAATATGTCTGATATTCTTATTGAAGAACATTTTGAAGATTTTAAACAAAAGCATATTTTTTCTTTTCAATTCTTGACACAAGAAGAAATTAAAAAAAAATATCAAATATATTTTAATAATTATAAATATTCTTTTTTGAATTTAAAAGAATTTATTAATTTAATTGATTATAAAAATCTTTTTCCTTGTGATTTAAATCTTCCTTGTTTACCTTTGCCTAAATCGAATTCGAATTATTCTTCTTTTGAATATTTAAAAGAACAAGTTTATATTTTTTTAAAAAAATATCAAAAATATTTTTCTGATGATATTTATCAAAAACGTTTAGAAAAAGAATTAAAAATTATTCAAGAAACAAAATATGAAAATTATTTTTTGATTGTAGCTGATATTGTTCGTGAAGCAAAAAATCAAGGTATTTTGTTAGGACCAGGAAGAGGATCTTCAGCTAGTTCATTGGTTTGTTTTTGTCTAGGTATTACAGAGATTGATCCTTTATATTATAATTTGTTTTTCGAACGTTTTTTGAATATTCAAAGACAAAAAATGCCTGATATTGATTTAGATTTTCCTGATACTAAGATAAGCCTTATTTTAAAATACATTTTGCAACGTTATAAAGACAATTTTGTTGCTAATATTGTTACTTTTAATACTTTAAGATTAAAGTATCTTCAATCTTTTTTAGAAAATGTTATTTTTCCTAAGGAAAAAAAAAGATTTGCTAATTTGAAATCAATGTTTCAATATTATTCACAATCTTTAAAAAAATTGGATGGTATACCAAGGTTTTGCGGAACTCATCCTTCAGGGATTGTTTTAAGTAATAAAAATTTATTAGAATATATTCCTATTCAACCTAATCCTTTAACTAATTCTCCCTTTATATATCAAACACAACTTGGTTTTAAACAATTAGAAAAAATAGGTTTATTAAAAATAGATTTATTGAGTTTAAAAAGTTTATCTTTAGTGGAGAAAATTTTACAAAAAATCAATGAGAAAATAGATATTTCTTGGTCTAATTTACCTTTAGATGATCAATTAACTTATTCTACTTTGCAAAAAGGTAATACGGATTATATTTTTCAATTAGAATCTTTTAGTGCAAAAAAGATTTTACAACAAATAAAACCTGATAAATTTGAAGATTTAATTGCTATTTTAGCTTTAAATAGACCAGGACCAATTAATTATGTTAATAATTATCGTGTGAATAAAATAAAAAAAATTTCTTTTTTTGTTCATCCCTTGGTGGATCCCATCTTAAAGAAAACTTATGGTCTGA
This sequence comes from Candidatus Phytoplasma pini, assembly GCF_007821455.1. Taxonomy (GTDB): domain Bacteria; phylum Bacillota_I; class Bacilli_A; order Acholeplasmatales; family Acholeplasmataceae; genus Phytoplasma; species Phytoplasma pini. Next base: position 9,238 of record NZ_VIAE01000001.1, on the reverse strand, counting down.
TTCTTTATCAGGAACAAATTATGGCAATAGCAGTAAAATTTGCAGGTTATTTTTTAGGAGAAGCTGAAACTTTAATGAAATACATGAGTCAAGATAAAAAATCTAAAGATTTAATTTTTCAAAAATTAAAAGATGTTTTCATTAAACGTAGTATTCAAAAAGGACATTTAGAAGAACAAGCAATAAAAGTTTATAATTATCTTTTAAAATTTTCTAATTATAGTTTTAATAAAAGTCATAGTGTTTCTTATGCTTTGATTAGTTATCGTATGGCTTTTTTAAAAACACATTATATTGATTTTTTTTTAGTTATGTTAAACGAATATATTAATAATCCTTTGGAAACTTATAAATTATTGAAACAATTAAAATTACAACATCAAGTAAAGATTTTAGTTCCAGATATTTCAAAAAGTCATTTAGAATATTGTTTACTACATAATCAACTTTTAATGCCTTTAAAAACAATTCTTAGTGTTAATAATGAGTTGGTTTCTTTTATTATTCAAGAAAGACAAAAAAGAAATTTTTGTGATTTTTTTGATTTCAAAAAAAGATGTCATAAATTTTTAAATGATAAAATATTAAAAGATTTAATTTTATCAGGATCTTTAGATTTTTTTGGTTTAAATAGACAAACTTTACATTTAAATGCGGATTTAGAATATTTAGAACATGAACAATATTTATCATCTTCTTTTCGGAAAGTGATTAAAAAAGAGGAATATTCATCTGAATATTTAAAAGAATCTATTTCAGAAATTTTTGGATTTGCTTTATCTGAATTAATTTTATAAAATATAATATATATATTATATTCGTTTAATAAAAAGAAAGTATAGAATCATAATGATAATAATCTTTGAAAAATTATTTTTATTTTTTAAAAAGATATTTTATTTTGAATCTTTACCCAAAAAACAACAAAAAATTTTAAAGTTTTTTTGGGTTTTATTTGGCATTTTATTATTTTTTTTAGTTTTATCTTCTAATTTATATAGAGGGGTTTTTAATGAAAGTAAAATCAATTTCCAAAATGTTTTTGATACAAAAGTAGTTCAGGAGATAATCCAGGAACATAACGAAGAAGAAACAAATATTAATTTAAAAACTATGTGTTTGGTTATTGTTGGGTTGATAACTATATTGGTTTATAAAAAAGGGGTTATTGGTATTTCTTTAGGTACTTTATTCGGATCTTTTTTAGGGATTTGGTTGGCTTTTCTTTATCCCTCTATCACTTATTTTTTGGAATTAGTATTTCGATATTTTTTAAACATTTCTTAATGTTAAAATAATTTTAGATTATTAATTATAATAAATTATAAAATAAAGTTGGGTATAAAAATAAAATAATGAAAAAAAATATTCATTTATCTGAAATCATAATGAATTCTTTTTTTATTACTATTGCAATAGCCTGTGATCTTTTGTCTAAATCTTTTGTTTTTTTAAAGATGTCTTTTTTTTTTGCAGGCGTTATGGGGAAAATTTTTAAAATATCTTTTTTAATTCTTCTTTGTTCTGGTTTTTTATTAGGTTTTCGAAATGGTTTTCTTGTTTGTTTAAGTTATTCTTTTTTTCATTTAATTAAATCTATTCCTTTTTTGATAGAAATGAAAAAAGTTCTTTTATGGAGCGATTTGAAATTATTGAGTTCTTGTATTTTAGATTATATCTTGCCTAATTTAATAATTAGTTTATCAGGTTTTTTATATTCTTCTAAAAAAAATAATATTATAATGAAAAAGAATATTATACGTATTTTATTAATTATTTGTTGTTCAAGAATGTTATTTTATTTTTTATCAGGTTATTATATTTATTTTTCTTGTTATCCTCAATATAAAGATCATTTTTTTTGGTTTTGTTTAATATATTCTTTTTTTCCTTGTTTTTTATCTTTTTTTATCAGTATTATTTTTTTATTTTTTTTATTAAAATCCAAAATAAAAACACTTTTTGAATTTGAATGATTATTTATGTATAATTTTATTTTTAGATTTGATGAAATAAAATAATATTTTTCAAAATTATTTTAATAATTTATTTTTAAAAGGAGATAATAATATCAATGTCTGAAATTAATGAAAAAAATTATTCAGTTATTCTATATTATAAATATATTCGTATTATCAATCCTGAAGAATTTAAAAAACAACATTTTGATTATTGTAAAAAAATAAATTTAGTCGGAAGAGTAATTGTTTCATTCGAAGGTATTAATGGTACTTTATCTGGTTTGCAAGAAAACATAAATCAATACATATCATTTATGCAAAAACAAAAAGATTTTAATGATATTAATTTTCAAATAGAGCATGTGACAAAAAATGTTTTTCGAAAATTATCTATAAAATTTAAAGAAGAAATTGTTTCTTTGAAGTTAGACAAAGATCTTTTCCCTCCTGATGTTAGTAAGAATTATTTAAAACCAAAAGAATTTTATCAGTTATTACAAGAAAAAAATGTTTTAGTTTTAGATGTAAGAAATAATTATGAATACTCTTTAGGACATTTTCAAAATGCTATTAATCCTGATATTAATAATTTTCGAGATTTACCTTATTGGCTAGAAAAAAATTTAGATATATTAAAAAATAAAAAGATCTTAACTTATTGTACAGGTGGGGTGCGTTGTGAAAAAATATCTGCTTTCTTGAAAATCAAAGGAATCGATGAAGTTTATCAACTAAAAGGTGGTATTGTTGCTTATAGTCAAGATAAAGAAATTAAAGGACAATTATTTAATGGAAAAGTATATGTTTTTGATCAAAGGATTGTTAGTGAAGCAAATCACCAAAAACATGTAATAGTAGGTAAAGATTTTTTCGATCAAACTCCTTGTGAAAGATATATTAATTGTGCTAATCCTATTTGTAATAAACAAATTTTATGTAGTGAAGAAAATGAACATAAATATTTAGGTAGTTGTTCTATAAAATGTCGTCAACATTATTTAAATCGTTATAAATTAAGAAATATTTCAACAAATGATTTTACAAAGATTTCATAATTTATAATTGTTCGAATATTTATTCGAAAAAAAAGATAAAATATTATTTAGTTGTATTATTTTATTTTTATTTTAAAATGTTGTTTTTTTAAAAAAAATTATTGAAAATTATAAGAAAGGTTATAGAAAACAATGTTTGCTATAATGAAAACTGGAGGAAAACAGTTTAAAGTATCACCAGGACAAGAAATTTTTATAGAAAAGATTGATCAAAATGTTGAAGACTGTTTTTATTTCGATCATGTTTTAGCGATTAAAAATTCAGATAATCAAAAAACTATTTTAGGAATTCCTTTTATTGAAAATGCTAAAGTAGAAGCTCAAGTGGTTAAACATGGAAAATATAAGAAAATTTTAGTCTTTAAATACAAAAGAAGAAAAAAATATCGATTAAAACAAGGTCATAGACAAAATTACACGAAAGTTTTAATTAAGAAAATTATTTTTTAAATTTATGATTATATATTCTTTTTTTAAACAAAAAGAGAAAGTACAAAAAATAATTATTAAAGGACATGCTTTATATGATAAGAAAAATAAAGATGTTGTTTGTGCTTCAGTTTCGACAGCAATTATTATGACTTTAAATGCTATAGAAATTTTTGGATTAAATCATAAAATTAACTATAAATTAAAAACTGGTTATTTTTTGTTAGAAATTTTAATTTTTGATCAAAATATAAATTATTTATTATTAAATTTAGAATATAATTTAAAAGATTTAAATGAAAATTATTCACAATATGTAAAAGAAGAGAATTAAAATAATAAAAGAAAGAAAATTTTGTAATTATGTTGAAATTAAATATTCAATTATTCGCTACCAAAAAAGGAGTAAGTTCGACTCGTAATGGGCGAGATTCACATTCAAAGAGATTAGGTTTAAAATTATCAGATGGTCAATATGCAAACGCAGGTTCTATTATCTATCGCCAAAGAGGTACTAAAATTTTTCCAGGTAATAATGTAGGTTTAGGAAAAGATCATACTTTATTTGCTCTTATAAATGGGTTAGTTAAATATGAAAAAAAAGGGAAAAACCGCAAAAAAGTTTCTGTTTATTAAATATATCGGTATTTACAAAAAGTAAATAATCTATGAATTTTGTAGATGAAACAATTAATTTTGTTAAAGCTGGTAATGGTGGGAACGGAATTATTTCTTTTAGAAGAGAAAAATATGTCTCACATGGTGGTCCTGATGGTGGTAACGGTGGTAACGGTGGTTCTATTATTTTTATAGGCGATTCTGATATAAATACTTTAAGTTTTTTTAAGTACAGTAAAAGAATTACAGCTGAAAATGGTAAAAATGGTGGCGGTAAGAAAAAAAACGGGGCTAATGCCTCTGATTTATTAATCAAAGTTCCTTTAGGAACGGTAGTTTATAATTACGAAAATAATTTTTTAATTGGTGAAATTTTAAAAAATCAAGAAAAATTAATAATTGCTAAAGGCGGCAGAGGCGGTCGTGGTAATTATTTTTTTACTAATTCTAAAAATAGATCTCCTTCTTTCGCTGAAAAAGGAGATTTAGGAGAAAGTTTTGCTATTAAATTAGAATTAAAAATATTAGCTGATGTAGGGTTGATTGGATTACCTAATGTTGGAAAATCTTCTTTAATTTCTTGTTTTTCAAATTCTTCTTCTCCGATTGGTAATTATCCCTTTACAACTATTAAGCCTTTTTTAGGCATTGTTAAAAATGATGATTTCAATTTTACAATGGCTGATTTACCTGGTTTAATTAAAAATGCTCATCTTGGTCGTGGCATAGGAATTCGTTTTTTAAAACATATTGAAAGATGTAAAATTTTAGTTCATTTTTGTAGCGTTGAAAGCGATAATCTTTATGAAGATTATTTGCAATTAAAAGAAGAATTAAAATATTATAATTCTCAAATTTTAAAAAAACCTTGCATTATTGTATTAAATAAAATGGATTTAGAAAATTCTTTATTAAAATTTAATGAATTTCGAAAAAAAATCCCTAATGCTTTAATTATTGGTATTTCTATTCATGAAAATCTTAATTTAAACATTTTAAAAAAAGAAATAATTAAATCTTTAAAAACTTATAATGAAAAACAAAAATTTCAAAATGTTAATGTTGATGATTTAAATATTTATGAACATCGTTTTTTTAAATTAACAGAAGAAAATGAAAATTTTTCTATTTTTAAAGATTCTAAAGGTTATTTTGTTGTTCAAGGTAAAATTATTTATAAATTATTTAATCGTGTGGATTTAAATAATTATGAATCAGTTAGAAGATTTTCTTATATGTTGAAAAATATGGGAGTAGAAGAAGAACTTAAAAAAAAAGGTATGACAGAAAAAGATAAAGTTAATATTTGTGGTTATATTTTTGAATTAGTTAATTAAAAATTTAAACACAATCATATAGTATAATTGTGTTTAAATATTCAAAAATATCTTTTTTTTGACTAATAGTTTATTTTATTTTTGTTGTTTTGTTCTATTCTATGAAAAATCGTATATGATATTTAAAAAAAATTCAAGTAATATTTTTATTTTAAAGCAAGTAGTTATATCTTCTCTTTTGGTTTCTTTATCTATTTTATTTGAAAATTTTTTAAAAAAACCTTTTAATTTTATGCCCTTAAAAATAAGAAAATTTTTTTTTCTTGATATTTTTAGTTTTTTTCCTTTACTCTTTTTACCTTTATTACAAAATAAATATTTATCTTTCATAAGTGCTTTTTTATCAGAATTTTTGTGTTTTTGGTTACGAAAATCTTCTAAAAATTTTCCTTATAAACCTATTTTAAGTTTTAGTTATGCTTTTTGTTGGGGTTTTTTGCCAAATTTGTTTTTAACAAAAAATAATAATTCTTTTTGGAAAACATATTTATCTTTGATTTTAATTTTTATTTTTTATTTTTTGACTTATCATCTTTTAAGTTTAAATTTGGTATTATTGTTTGTTAGTAAAAACAAAAAAAATTTATTAAATTGTTTAGATAAGTATTTTTGGATTCTTCCTATTCGTTTTTTTTCTTTCTTTTTGATTTCTTTTTTAATTTCTTATTTATATTTAAAAATAAAAAAACAAATTATACACTTATTATAAAATATTTATTTTCGGGTTCTAAAGATTTTTATTTTCTCGATTTGAATTAGAATATTATTTATTAAAAATTTATTTAGGTAAAAATAAAAAAATAAAAAATATAAATTATATAATTAATTTTATAAAAATAATTATTTTATTATTTTTTTGAAAAAAAATATAATTATTTTTAGATAAAATTGATTTTTTATAATAAAATGAGGTAATTATGGTTATTAAAGTTGTTTCTACATCAACTAGTTGTCTTGATTATTATCCGCAAGTACACGAAATTGATTTAATAAGAATTAAAATTTATTTTAATGATAAGGAATTTATTGATAATCATACTACTGCTTATAAATTTTATGAAATGTTAAATAAAAATCCTAAAATGATCGCTAAAACATCTCAACCTTCTGTCGGTGAATTAGTTATTTATTTTCGACAATTATTACAAAAAGGTTATAAAAAAGTTTTTGTTACTACTTTATCTAAAGAATTAAGCGGAAGTTATAATACCATTTTGCAAGCTCAAAAAATAGTTAAAAATGAAATTGAAGTTATTGTTTATGATACGGCTACAGTTTGTTTTTCTGAGGGTTTTTTTGCTTTAGAAGCATATCGTTTATTTGCTCAAGGTCTTTCTGTTTCAGAAGTTCTTCAACATTTGGATTTTTTGAAAAAAAATAATACTATTTTTTTCGTAGTTAATTCTTTAACACAATTAATTCAAAATGGTCGTTTAACCCATATGAATGGATTTTTAGGAAGATTATTTAGAATCAAACCTATTTTACAAGTTAATAATGAAGGTAAAATTGTATTAATTGATAAACATATTACTTTAGAAAAAACTTTTACTTCTATTTTTAATAAAATTAAAAAATATACTGAAGGAAAACAATTTATATTACATATTATGTTTACCGGTAATCCTGATTTAAAAAAAGATTTTAAATCTTTTTTGATGAAAAAATTTAATTTAACAAATATTTTAGAAATCCCTTGTACTCCTGTTGTTGGAGCTCATATTGGAAATAATGTTGTTGGAGTGGGAATAATTTTAAAATCATAAATAAAATAGATAATAAAAATATGTATATTAATTGCGAAAAAAAATGTTTATATAAAATTCGTAAAGCTCAAAAAATATTAAAAATATTGAAAAAAAGAAATTTTGAATCTTTTATTGTAGGCGGAGCTGTTAGAGATCTATGTTTAGGGCTAGAAATCTCTGAAATAGATATTACAACTAATGCTCTTGTGACAGATATTCAAAAAATTTTTTTATGTTACCCTAAAGGTATTAAATATGGTTTATTAACTATTTTTTTTGATGGAGATTATTTTGATATTGCTTCTTATAGACGCGAGGGTTCTTATTATGATTATCGACATCCATCAACTTTTTTTTTTATTTCAGATATTAAAGAAGATCTTTTAAGACGTGATTTTACTATCAATAGTCTTTTATTGGATCATAAAGATTTAATTATTGATTATAATAATGGTTATGAAGATTTAATTCATAAAAAAATTAAAACTATTGGTGATTCTTATCAAAAATTAACAGAAGATGTTTTAAGAATGATGAGAATTTTTTATTTTCAGGCTAAATTAAATTTCGACATTGAAGAAAAAACACAAAAAATTTTAAAATCAAATATTTTTTTGATTCAAAAAATACAACCTGCAAAAATTTTAGAAATCTTAAAAAAAATAATAAAACAAAAATATTTTCGAAAGGCTTTTATTTCATTTTTGGATAATAATGCTCTTTCTTTTTTGCCAGGATTTCAAAAAAGCATTATGTTTATTCTTCAAAATAATATACTAATGATCAATGAAGAAACTTTTTTTTCTTTATCTTTTCGTTTAGAACCTAAGTTAATAGATTATTATCCTTTTAGCAAAAAGGAAAAGGTGATGTTTCGAAAAAATATTTTTTTTGATGATTAATGATGAAAAAAATAATAATTTTTTTAAATACTAATTAAAATACAAGAGAGGAGAAAAGAAGAAATATTATATTACAAATCTTTATTATTTAAAAATATATATAAATATAATGATCTTTAAAATATATTTCTTTTAAAAAAATAAAAGTATGCATTTGCCAAAAAATCAATTTTTACAAGAAAAACAAATAGGTAAAAAATATCAATTGATAGGTAAAATAACAAGTATCAATAAAGGAGAAAATTTTCATAATATTGATCTTTTGTTATTAGAAGGTTTTAGTATTAATGTGAAAATTAAGCCAGATTTTTTTTTGTTTCAATTAGAAATAGAGAAAATTTATTGGTTTGAAGTTCTTTATTTAAATAAAAATACCAAAAATATTTTTATTAGTGAAAAATATGATTATATCGAAAATGTTTTAAATTTAACAGAAATTTATAATTTTTATAACCATTTTTTTAAATGTTCTGCTTTGTCTTTTAGCGATTTAGATCAATTAATTCAAAAATATTTGTATAAAATTAAAAATCCGATTTTGAATAATATTACTAAAAATTTATATTTTAAAAATCAAAAAAAATTTCTAATTTCTCCTGCAGCTTTTAAGATGCATCATAATTATTATGGGGGTTTAGGATTTCATACTGCTATAATTTTAAAAAATGCAGATGCTCTTTCAGAGGTATATTCTTTTTTAAATAGAGATTTATTATATTCTGGAATTATTTTGCATGATATGGCTAAAATTCAAGAATTTGATTTTTTCACAAAAAAATATACTAAAGAAGGTATTTTATTAGGACATTTAATTTTAGGAGTTAATAATATACATGAAGAAGCTGTTTTTTTAGGATTTCAAAATAGTGAAGAAGTTTTGAGTTTAAAACATTTATTAATTTCTCATCATGGTTTATTAGAATATGGTTCTATAAAAAAACCTCAAATTAGCGAAGCTCTTTTGTTATGGTATTTAGATGATATAGATGCTAAATTGTCTACTCTTGGGGATATATTGAAAAATACAGAAAAAGGTACTTTTTCGGAACCTATTTCTGTTTTAAATCAAAAAAATTTTTATAATCCAGATTTAAATTAAAAAAATTTTTTATATCATTTGATTTTTTTAATTTATAAAAAAATACAGAAAAAGGTACTTTTTCGGAACCTATTTCTGTTTTAAATCAA